>JBHHTZ010000420.1:0-4178 GCA_046753605.1 Anaerolineae bacterium | reverse complement strand
GACCTGAGGGGACTCGAACCCCTGACCTCTACAGTGCGATTGTAGCGCTCTCCCAACTGAGCTACAGGCCCGTTTGGGCGCAAATAATGCTAGCACAGCCGGCTCGATTTGTCAAATATCTGCTGCAACTTGAAGGTTTCAGCCTTTTGACATATAGTTATAGTAGACCCATCAGTCACAAGGAGGTGACCAATGATTCACATTGAGTTGACCCGCGAGGAAGCGCAAACGCTGCATCGGATTTTGCAGAGCGACCTCTCCGACCTCCGCATGGAGATCGCGGGCACGGAGCAGAAGGACTTTCGTGAGTTCCTGAAGGCGCGCGAGGTGTTTCTGAAGGAGCTTCTGCGACAGTTGGAACAGCAACTGGAACGGCAGCCGGCTTAGAAGCCGTGCTGTCAGCAGGACGCTCTTGAGAAAGAGCCAGACCTCCGAGGTTTCCGGAAACCTCGGAGGTCTCTCGTGAGGATGTTATGGTATGGAATCAACTGAACCCCTGAGTCAGGTTGCCCAGTGGTTGGGCACACCGTGGTGGCTGTTTGCGGTGGTCTCACAGGCGTTGGTGATCGTGGCGCCCATCGCCGGCCTGTGGGGGCTGCGGCGTTGGCAGTCGGGGTCGGCCGGCGAGGGAACCCTGGCGGGCTGGCGGCCGCTGCCACAGCAGTGGGTGTTGGTCGGCCTGCCGGCCGCGGCCGGCCTTTTCATCTTTGCCTGTGCCTTCTACTGCCTGGTTGGTTGGCCGAAACCGCTGGCCCCGCGCATCCTGGAGCCGGACGCATCGATTCTATGCTGGCTGTACTGCGGCGTGTTTATGACCTGGCCCTGGGCCGTGGCGGCGATGGCCAACGGGCTGGCGCTGGTGGCGGCCGGCGGTCTGCTGGGTCGCCCGGACTCGCGACGGGCCGGCAGTTGGCTGGCGGTGGTGGCCGGCCTGGTGGCCTTCCCGCTGGGCGTGCTGGGCGTGTACGCCGGCGCCCGGGCGCTGCGAGAGAATGCTGTGTGACATCCTGGATGCCACGCTGAGCCGGACGCCCCACTTGCCAGGCCAGGTAGATCGCAGTACAATAATCTGTGAATCCAAGTCCTTGCATTCATGTCGCAACTGCTTTCCGGACCCGCATCCGAGCTAGAGGTGGATAATGACAACACAAAGGCTCACGATTGAAGTACCCGAGCCGGTATTTCGGTTGCTGGTACAAATGGCTGAGTTGACGCAGCAGTCCCCCGAACATCTCGCCGCGCAGAGCGTTGAGGGGAGTCTGCCGCCGTCGGCTGAAAATGCACCGGGGGAGATGGCTGCAGAGCTTCTGGAAATGCAAAAACTCTCAACCGAGGACTTGCTCAAGATTGCTAATAGCCAGGTGCAGCCAGTGCAGCGAGAACGTCATCTTGCGCTGCTTGAGAAGAGTCGAACCGGTGATGTCACACCAGAAGAACGTCAAGAGTTAGGCAATCTGCGTGAGGCAGCGGATCGCTTGATGCTTCGCAAAGCGTATGCCTGGGCTGTGTTGCGCTGGCGTGGTCATCCTGTGGAGCCATTTTGCCTGGGCTAATGGGGGGACACACATCATCGGTTTGACTCCGACCGGGCGCGCAACTGTCATCGCATTGCGCCTCAACAACGAGTACGTGGTCGAGGCGCGAGCACTATGGATTGCGCGTGAATGGCATCCTCCAGCAGACTGAGGCTCTCTCAGGCAGTGATGATCTTATGACATCTAAGCGGCGAATCGGCGTGGTGGTGAACCCCGTCGCCGGCATGGGCGGGCGCGTCGGACTTAAGGGCACCGACGGCAAGGTGGCCGAAGCGCGCGCCCTCGGCGCCACGCCACGGTCGCCAGGCCGCGCGGTGGATGCACTGAAAAGCCTCCGTCGGCACGGTGTCCAGATGGAGATCGAGTTACTGTCCTTCGGCGGCCAGATGGGCGCCGGTGAGGCCCGAGAAGCCGGTTTCGATCCTCGCGTCGTCGGTGAGCCGGCCCAGTCGGAGACTTCCGCCGAGGACACCCGCGAGGCGGTTCGCCGTTTCGTGGCCGCCGGCGTGGATCTGATCCTGTTCGTGGGCGGCGATGGCACGGCTGTGGACGTGGCAAATGCCCTCGGAAAGTTGGGGAGCGACACCCCTATTCTGGGCGTGCCGGCCGGCGTGAAGACCTATTCAGCGGTGTTTGCCGTGAACCCGTTCGCTGCCGGCCGAATCGCGGCTAACTTTGAGCGCGTGGAGCAGCGTGAGATCAATGACCTGGATGAGGAGGCATACCGCGCCGGCCTGGTCCGCGCCGAGCTGAGAGCCGTGGCCAACGTGCCGCTGGATGAAGAGCTACAGGCGAGCAAGGACATAAGCCGTGACGGGGTCGAGGGAATTGCCGCCGGCTTCCTGGACAACGTGGAGCAGGGTGTTACCTATGTTCTGTGCCCCGGCAGCACGGTCGGCGCGATTAAGAAGGCGCTGGGGTTTGAGGGCTCGCCGCTGGGGGTGGATGTGTGGCGGGCCGGCGATGTGCTGGTGCTGGACGCGAACGAACAGCAGATTCTGGCTCACCTGGCCGAGCGCAACGTGATTGTGGTGTCACCCATCGGCGGCCAGGGGTTCATTTTCGGGCGCGGCAACCAACAGGTGTCACCGGACGTTATTCGCCGCTGCCAGGTGGAGGTCGTGGCCTCGCGGGAGAAGCTGAACGGCGTCGGGGTGTTGCGGGTGGACACGGGCGAGCCGGCGCTGGATGAGCAACTGCGCGGCTGGGCGAAGGTCCGCATCGGTCGGTTTGAGCACCGGATGGTGAGGGTGGTGTGAGGCGATTGCTCGGCCACCCTCCCGCAGGTTGCGGTGCGCATCAGCCGTGTACCACGACCGGTGTGCCGAGGGGCGTCCAGTTGAATAACCACTGGGCATCCGACGGACGCATGTTTACGCAACCGTGAGACACGGCTCGCCCGAAGTCTTTGTGCCAGTAGGCGCCGTGGATGGCGTAGGCTCCGTGGAAGTACATGACCCAGGGCACGTTCGGTATGTCATACCCGGGCCCGATCATGCGCTGGGATGTTAGCCTGGAGCGGACGGCGAATCGACCGAGAACGGTGGGCGTGCCCGGCTTTCCAGTACTGACCACGGCGCTGAAGACGGCGCGATCGCCTTCGTACGCCACCAGGCGCTGCCGGCCCACATCAATATCGATCCACTTCCCCCTTGTCGGAGCAGCGACCGCCGGCCTGCTCCCGCCCGCTGGAATGATCAACTGCTGGCCGGCGATGATGCGATTGGCGGCTGGCAACCGGTTGGCCAGTACGACGCTGTTCACGGTCACGCCGTATCGCGTGGCGATGCTGAATAACGTCTCGCCCGAGGCCACAACGTGAACGCGCTGCCTCGCGAGAGTGGAGGCCGGTCCTGTCTGCTGCACCGGACCGGGCGTGCCGGCACGGCCAGGAACCTGCAGCCGCTGGCCAACCCACACAAAGCTGGCGTCGCGAATCCCGTTGACCTGCATCAGCGTCTGCTGCGCCACACCGAGCCGGCGCGCGATGCTGAACAGGGTGTCGCCCGGCCGGACGACGTACACGCCTGACGAGGCCGGCGCCGGGCTGTTGTCGGCAGTGGGGATGCGCAGCCGCTGGCCGGCGTAGACGAGGCCGGCGTTGGGCAGGTTATTGGCCTGCATGACGGCCGCTATCGTGGTCCCATATTGGACAGCAATCCGCTGCAGGTTCTCACCGCGACGCACTACGTGGGTGGAATCGGCCAGGGCCGGTGAGCTCCCCAGGATCAGCACTCCGATGACGGTTAGAGGGATGACGAGCCACTTATATCGCACAATGATTAGCCTCCGATGTCTCCCAGAACAAACAAAGGATACTGAACCTGCACCGTTGAGTCAAGAGGAGTTTGAGACCCTGCTCTAGAAATAGTTGGCTAGATGGCTGGGTGGTAACAATGTGAGCCATCCAGCTATTTTCATGCTTTATGGAGCCCTGTAGGGGCATGTTGACTTCTCAATAATTCGGGGTGAGGTAGGGGCGAGGCAAGCCGGATTGAGGGATCATGGGCGGTGTGTCCCATCCATCGCAAGCAGTGGCCCAAGAGCCTGCCCTGAGCATGGCCGAAGGGGTGGTTGCACCAGCACCATGCCGACCAGCATCGGGGCTCGCGTCCGCTATCAGATCGACCGCGACACCTGTGC
>JBHHTZ010000419.1:0-4186 GCA_046753605.1 Anaerolineae bacterium | reverse complement strand
ACCGGATTGTTTTCTCAGGGTTCATCATTGCTCGCCGAGGCCGGCCTGAGTAGTAACTTCAGATCAATGATGGCACGACCCACGCAGCGTGTCAACTCTGCACTTTGACAATCCATCATAAAGCAAGTAAACTATCACCGTGACTGATCCGCCTCTCAGCAGGGGGGACTGTGGAAGAACAACAACGAGCCCACGACTTACTGACAGCCATCCAGCACACGTTCAATGCCAGGCGTGGCGATGTGCGCCTGGTCCGCGCCCCACTGCGAATCTGCCCTCTCGGCGCCCACATTGACCACCAGTTGGGCCTGGTGACTGGGATGACCATTGATGCACCGATTCTCCTGGCCTACGTGCCCAATCCGACGCGGCAGGTGCGCATCCACAGCCTCAACTTCTCGCCAGAGGTGGCCTTTAGCATCGACGATGTACCTCCCAGGGGTGAGCCGTTGTGGGGCAACTACGTGCGCGGGGCTGTCCAGGCACTGCAGCAGCGGTACACGCTGCACCAGGGCATGGACGGTGTCATTGCCGGCGAGATGCCCATCGGCGGGTTAAGCTCATCAGCGGCTGTGGGAGTGGCCTACCTGCTAGCCCTGGAGGACGTCAACGAACTGGATGTCTCGCCTATGGAGAACATCGAGTTCGACCGTTACATCGAGAATGAGTACATCGGCCTGAACAACGGCATCCTGGATCAGTCGGTCATTCTGCTCAGCGACCGCCGGCATCTGACCTTCATGGATTGTCAATCTGTGGATCACAGCCGGATCCCATCGCCTCTCGACTCCAATGACTTCGACATCCTGGTCGTCTACTCCGGGCTGAGTCGGTCCCTGGTCAGCACCGACTACAACCAACGCGTGTCCCAGTGCCAGACGGCGGCCGGCATGTTGCTGGAATGGGCCGGCCAGCTTGTGCCGCCCTCGCCTCGCCTGCGCATGGCGCCGCCAGAAATCTTCGGGGACTATGAACGCCGACTGCCTGAGCCTCTTGCGCGGCGTGCCCGACATTTCTTCAGCGAGATGAAGCGCGTCCGTCAAGCAGTCGCCGCCTGGGAAGCCGGCAACCTGGCGCAGTTCGGTCAACTCATGGCCCAGTCAGGCCACAGCTCCATAGTCAACTACGAGTGTGGTTCGCCTCACCTGATCTCCCTCTACGAGATCCTGAACAACTGCGCCGGGGTGTACGGCGCCCGGTTCAGCGGGGCCGGCTTCCGAGGTTGCTGCATCGGCCTGTCGGACCCAACCCAACGGGAGTTGATCACCGAGACGATACAGCGCGAGTATCCGATCCGTCATCCCGATGTGCAGGGACAGTACGGCATCTACTTCTGCAAGCCGGATGGGGCGGCACGCCGGGTGACATTCGCAGATTAAGGGGCCATGACGTTGCAGGGCGTGATTCTGGCAGCCGGCAAGGGTTCGCGGTTGCATCCCATCACCACGAAGCGCTCCAAGGCGATGTTGCCCATTCTGGGTCAACCCATCGTCGAACGGGTGATGGAAGGGCTGTGGGACAATGGCGTGGATAGCTTCATCCTGGTCGTCAGTCCCGAAGATGCTGATATTGTCAGCTACTTCGCCCACGAGTCCCCCCTGGGGGAGCATGTGGTCTTTGTCGAGCAGCGCGAGCGGATGGGAATGGCCCATGCACTGCGAAAGGCTGCCCCTCACATTCGGGGACCCTTTGTGTTGTCGGCCTGCGACAACCTGGTCTCCAGGGAGCACGTCGGTCAACTCATTTCCAGCCATTGGGCGGATCCAGCGCGTGAGGCCACCCTGAGTCTGATGCAGGTGCCACCTCAGTTGATCAGCCGCACGGGCATTGTCGCGCTGCGCGACGGACGAGTAACGCAGATTGTGGAGAAGCCGGCGCCCGATGAAGCGCCTTCGGATGTGGCCAGCTTGCCCCTGTATGTCTTTTCGCCGCGCATCCTGGGCTATCTACCCGAAGTGCCCCTGTCGCCTCGGGGCGAGTACGAACTCCAGGACGCAATTCAGATGCTGATTGACAGAGGTGGCAGGGTGTGCGGAATCCTCGCCGACAGCCGGCTGACTCTCACCGACGCTGATGACCTGTTGGCAATCAACAGCCACTACCTGTCGAACGGCGACCAGCGCCCACACCTGGCGCCCTACACGGTGGGACCCAACACCCAGCTCATCACACCCTTGCGCATCGAGCCAGGCACCACCATCGGCGCTGACTGCGTCATCGGTCCGCGAGCATACATCGAACGGGACTGCACTGTCGGATCGGGCGCCACCATTCGCGACGCTGTCGTGCTGCGGGGCGCTGTCGTCCCGATGGGGAGGACGATCGAGGGACAGGTTGTGTCATGACTTCGCGACGGAGCTAATCAGTTGCCGAGGAGGTAAGCTTGACTGTCAAGACAACCACATCGCGCCGGCTGCACTACGCCTGGGTAATCCTCACCGCTGCCGTTGCGACGGTGTTCGCCTCCCTGGGACTGGGCCGTTTTGGGTACACCATGATCCTTCCAAACATGCGGCAGGGGCTCCAGTTCAGCTACACCCAGATGGGGGCCCTGGCCACGGGAAACTTCGTGGGCTATCTGGTGTTCGCACTCCTGGGCGGCTATCTGGCCAGCCGCTTCGGTCCCAGGGTGGTAATCGCCATTTCGCTGGTCTTCGCCGGCGCTGCCATGCTGCTCACCGGCCTGGCATCGGGCTTCGCGGTGGCGCTGATAGGGCGCACCCTCACCGGCCTTGGCAGCGGAGGCAGCAACGTGCCGGTGATGGGGCTAATCTCGGCCTGGTTTGGGCGTCGCCTGCGGGGGATGGCCGCCGGCATCGCCGTGGGCGGATCGGGGATTGGCCTGATGGCGACCGGCTGGCTGGTGCCGCGCATCATGGCGAGTTCCCCGGAATCGGGCTGGCGCATCAGTTGGTACGTGCTGGGCGGAATTGTGGTGCTGTTCGGCGTGGCAGGCTGGCTGATCTTGCGCGACCGGCCGGCAGCGATGGGGCTTCGCGCCATCGGCGACGACGGGCCGGTCCAGGCCGGCTCATCCGACCCCGAACCGGAGCACCCCCCGCTCCGAAAGATGTACACGTCGCCTTTGCTGATCCAACTGGGGCTGATCTACGCAGCGTTCGGGTTTTCGTACATCATCTACGCCACGTTTTTCGCGGCATATCTCACAGAAGAACGGGGTCTATCGGGGAGCCAGGCGGGGGCTATGTGGTCCCTGGTGGGCGTTCTGGCCATCTTTTGCGGCTTCGTGTGGGGCGCTCTGTCCGATCGGATTGGCCGGCGCGCGGGCCTGGCGTTGGTGTTTGCCCTGGAGGGGGTGGCCATCCTGTTGCTGGCTCTGTGGACGGCGCCGGTTGGTTACACGGTTTCTGCCTTTCTGTTCGGCTTCTCCGCTTTCGCAATCCCCGCGATCATGGCGGCGGCGTGCGGTGACTTCGTGGGTCCCCGGATGGCCCCGGCTGCCCTGGGCGCTATCACGCTGGTCTTCGGCATCGGTCAGAGCATCGGCCCCAGCGTGGGCGGCTGGCTGGCGGATCAGAGCGGCTCGTTCGCCATCGCCTTCCTTGTGGCGGCCGCGGTGGCCTTCCTCGGATCGGCCGGCGCGGTGGCGCTGCGTCAGCAGGAGGTGACGTTGTGAGCCCTGAATCTGAATCGAGCTTTGACCCCAACGCGCTGCCCCCAACCTTGCCCGAATGCTGTCTCAAGGTGCTGGCGCGGCCCGGCTGGTACGACGCCGCGCTGCTGCGGGCCGTTCGGATACAGCCGGCCAACCTGTTCGTGCGGGCTATCAGCAGCCCTCGGGTGGCCGGCATGGAGATCGCTGCTACCACTATCGGCCACACCATCTACTTCCGAGACCCGGCCTACTTCGACCCCCATTCGCCGGACGGCCTGGCCCTCCTGGCCCACGAGATCCGCCACATCGAGCAATACAGGGAACAGGGCGGGGTCGTTCGGTTCTCGATCAACTACCTTCTGGAGTACCTGCGCGGTGGCTACGGCACAGATATCTCCGCCGAGGCCGAAGCGTACGAACTGGGTAGCACCGTCCAGGCCCATCTGGAGGCAGAGTTCGCCTACAACGCTGGCCAGGTTCTGTGCGAGATCACGCCGGCGGGCCACACCCCTAACCTCCTCTACAGCTTTCTGACCCCCTACCCCGCTTTGCCCCGCCGTGTGTGACAGT
>JBHHTZ010000418.1:0-4188 GCA_046753605.1 Anaerolineae bacterium | reverse complement strand
GACATCGGCTCGCGGCGGTACTCGTGAATGTGCTTGCGGATGTACTCACTCAGGTCTTCCCCCAGGTTGCCGGTGTGCTCAATGGCCACATCGACCAGGAAACGGGCGACTTCGGGGTCGGTTTCTTCCGCCAGCGCCAGTGCCTGACGCAGATGCGGCAGGCACAGGCCGTCCGAAGCCTGATACGCCGCGTGGAGATCTGCACTCTCGACGCAGTCTCGCACCAGCCAGGCCACGTAGCGCCGGTCCGCGTCCTCGCCGATGTCGCAGGCGCGGCACGTGGCGCGCGGGACCAGGTTGGCCGGCCCCTGGGCCGATGCCGTGTCGTGGCGCGCCGGCCCTCGGCCATCTGCGAGGCCACCAGCCCATTGTCTCAGCCGTTCCCGGAGCGACAGCCGGCGATCCACCAGCGTGTCACGGTAGGTTTGCAAAGCCTTCAGCGCCCGGTTCGTCAGGTCTTCGTAGACAATGGCTGTGCCCAATCCGTCGCTCCAGCGGGTCTGCTCGATCTCCTGGAGCTGCCAGGCATGATCCGGGCAGAAGCCAAGAGCGCGCACCAGATGCTTGCGGATGGAGCCATCGTTCACGTTCTCCCACAGGAACCCGAACAGGTAGCGGCGTTCGCTGTCACGGCGGAGCCGGCACAGCGGGCAGCCGGCCTCGCGACAGGCCAGCTTGACCTGCAAGCTGATCAGGTCGATCATCGCACGCCCCGCGTGCCAGAAATCTGGGCCAGGGCGCGAATCCAGGAGTCGCCCTCGGCCCCCATGCCCTCGTCGCGAAACCGGTAGTCGTGCTTGCGAATGAACTCGCTCAGCTCATCCCGCAGGCGCTCCCAGGCGTTTAACTGGATTTCGACCAGGGCCTCAAACGTGGCTTCATCCGGCACCTGCTGCAGGGCCTGGCGAAAGTGTGGTAGACACAGGCCGGCGGAGCGACGCATCACACCGCCAATCTCGGGATCGCCGATGAATTCCAAGAGATTGCGGACGTACACCACTTCCATGTTGTCCCGCACCCGGCAGGCCAGGCAGGGTTTCTGAGGGACCAGGTCAGCGATCAGAGCGGCCGTCGCTTCCGAGGCCGGCGCTCCTCCCAGCGTCGTTCGTACCCGGTTCAGGCTGCGTCGCCAGGTGTTCGCCTGGTAATGGCCGGCTTCGAGCTGCTCCATCAGCGTCTCCAGCACGTCGCGGTGGATGATGGCAACCCCCGAGGCGCCACGATTATCCCGCAGTTGCCAGGCGTGTAGATTGCAGAACCCGCGCGCCGCGCGGATGTCTGCCCGCACGCCAGGGTCGTTGACGTTTTCGTAGATCAGGTAATCGAGGAATCGCTCCACGGTTCGCAGAGCCAGCCGGCAGATGGGACAGCCGTCCTCCGCCAGTGCATCTCGCAGTTCGTAGTATATCCCGTGCCGGCCTTGCCCCATAGATCTCAGCACCCCATATCGAAAAAGCCTCTATCGCGCAATCGAGGATTACGGATAGAGGCTATCAGTCGCTACTCGACAGCAGGCGGCCCGACCGCCCCAGCGAGCCTCATCGCTGTATTCGATTCACCAAGATTATACGTGCGAATTCAACGAGAGTCAAACCAACATCACATCCAGCCCATCTCTTCCTCAATAAAACTATTGCAAACCGTGCCAGAATATGATATACTATCAGCAGGAGGAGGTTCCCTATGCCCGACCCTTTGGATCTGCATTACAGTGTTGTGGTCAGAGCCATCACCGCCGGCCGCGTGGTCCCCTTCTTCGGCGCCGGCGTCAACCTGTGTGGCCGGCCGGCGGCGATGGCCTGGCAGCCTGGCCAGGCTGTCCATCTGCCCAGCGGCGGTGAGCTGGCCACCTATCTGGCCGAGAGTTTTGACTACCCCCTGAGCGACACCGACGATCTGGCGCGCGTGTCGCAATACGTCGCCCTTGCGATCGGTTCCGGCCCGCTCTACGATGAACTCCGCTCCCTCCTCGACGCCGACTATCCACCCACCGCTCTGCACCAGTTCTTCGCGGCACTGCCCGGCGTCCTGCGGAACAAGGGTGCTCGCCAACCCTACCAGCTCATCGTTACCACCAACTACGACGACGTCATGGAACGCGCCTTCCACGCCGCCGGCGAGCCCTTCGACCTGGTGTTCTACATCGCCGAGGGGGAGGAGCGGGGCAAGTTCCTCCACACCCCGCCCGATGGCGAGGCGCGCCTGATCGAGAGGCCCAACGAGTATCGCGCGTTGGCGCTCGACCAGCGCCCGGTGATCCTCAAGATCCACGGCGCGGTGGATCGGGCCGCCGAGGAGCAGGACAGTTTTGTCATCACCGAGGATCACTACATCGACTATCTGACCCGCACCGACATCTCGAACCTGATACCCGCGACGCTGGTGGCGAAACTGCGCCGCAGCCACTTCCTGTTCCTGGGCTACAGCCTGCGGGACTGGAACCTGCGGGTCATTCTGCACCGCATCTGGGGTCAGCAGAAGCTCACCTACAAATCGTGGGCCATTCAACTGGACCCGCAGGAGCTGGATCAGCAGTTCTGGATGAAACGGGACGTGGAGATCCTCGATGCGCGCCTGGAAGACTACGTAGACGCGCTGGGCCAGCGAGTGCAGGCGCTGCCGCCCGCCGGAGGATAGCATGACTCATCAGGCCGGCCCCATGCCGGCCACGCCCTACAAGGGGCTGATGCCCTACGCCGAAGAGGACGCCCCCTTCTTCTTCGGGCGCGAACCGGAGCGCGAGATCATCACCGCCAACCTCATGGCCTGGCGGTTGACGCTGCTCTACGGCCCCTCCGGCGTGGGCAAGAGCTCCCTGCTGCGGGCCGGCGTTGCCCACCACCTGCGCCAGACGGCACAGGAGAACCTGGCACAGACGGGAAGCCCAGAGTTCGCCGTCGTCGTCTTCAACGCCTGGCGCGACGATCCGCTGGGGGGGTTGGTGGCAAGTGTTGAGGCAGCCGTAGACCCCAGGGGTCTCGAAGACCCCTGGGGTCTGGGCTCGCTGACCCAGACCCTGCAAGCCGCGACCGAGCGTCTGGGCGGCGATCTGCTCATCATCCTCGACCAGTTCGAGGAGTACTTCCTGTACCACCCCCACGAGGACGGCGCCGGCGCCTTCGCCGGCGAGTTCCCCCGCGCCGTCAACCGCCCCGACCTGCGCGTCAGCTTCCTCATTGCCATCCGCGAGGACGCTCTGGCGAAATTGGACCGCTTCAAAGGACGGGTGCCCAACCTGTTCGACAACTACCTGCGCATCGAGCATCTGGACCGCGAGGCGGCGCGGGCGGCCATCGAGCAGCCGATTGAGCAGTACAACCGGCTGCACGCCACGGACGGACGACAGGTCAGCGTCGAGCCGGCGTTGGTGGAGGCGGTGCTGGATCAGGTGCGGACAGGCCAGGTGGTGGTGGGCGAAGCGGGGCGGGGCGTGGTGGGCGTCGGACCGGCCGAAGCGCGGATCGAGACGCCCTACCTGCAGTTGGTGATGACCCGCCTGTGGGACGAGGAGATGCGCGCCGGCTCGGACGTGCTGCGGCTGGCGACACTGAACCGGCTGGGCGGGGCGGAAGAGATCGTGGAGCGGCATCTGGACGCGGCGATGCGGGCGCTGCCAGCGCGGGAGCAGGACGCCACCGTGCGGGTGTTCCACCACCTGGTGACGCCGTCGGGCACGAAGATCGCGCACACGGTAGCGGACCTGGCGGAGTATGCCGAGGTGCCGGAAGCGCAGCTCACGCCGGTGCTGGAGAAGCTCGCCGAGCCGGCGGTGCGCATCCTGCGGCCGGTGGCGCCGCCGGCGGACCGGCCAGAGGAGCCGCGCTACGAGATCTTCCACGACGTGCTGGCGCCGGCGATTCTGGACTGGCGGGCGCGCTACGCACGGGACCAGGAGCGAGCGGAGGCGGAGCAGCAAGTGGCGCGGGAGCGGCAGCGGGTGAGCCGGCTGCGGTGGGGAATAGCGGGTCTGACGCTGTTGCTGTTGGCGGTGATTGCTCTGGCCGCCTTTGCCCTTCAACAGCGGGCCACGGCGGAAACACAACAGAGGATCGCCGTATCTCGTGAACTGGCCGCCGCCGCGATCAACAACCTGGACGTAGACCCGGAGCGCAGTGTGTTGCTGGCCCTGCAAGGGTTGTCAGAAGCCTACACGCTCGAAGCCGAGAATGCTTTGCACAAGAGCCTGCC
>JBHHTZ010000417.1:0-4189 GCA_046753605.1 Anaerolineae bacterium | reverse complement strand
GGTGGCAGGGGTGTGGATGTCGGGCCGGCGGTCGCCGTGGATAGCGGCGTGGGCGTGTCCAGGGGCTGGACGGGCGGCGTGGACGTCTCCTCGGACGCGCAACTGAGGAGGCCGGCGGTGAGCAGTAGAGCCAGGATCGTCAGCAGGATAAGTCGAGTGCGGGTCATGTGCGTGTTCTCCTGAATAGCGGTTGCCTGAGCCCTCCCCTCGCGGGCGGGGCGTGGACGCGGGGAAGGCCGGCTGTCGAACAAGGGATTGCGTCATCGTCCTCACAACGCTCCAAAAGAGGCGGTTGTTCCAGTGGCGGCGATGTCCAGCTCCTGCCGGCCCACGATGCGTTCTTTGTGTGACCAGTTTTGCGGCTGGCTCTTGTGGACTCTGTGTTGACCTATTCGCCAGTCAATTGTATCATATCAAACTGACAAGGTCAACGGGGGTGACATCATGCAAAGTATCCCAACTGGAACGATTACAGACCTGGCCGGCTTCCGGGCCGCCGGCGTCCACTGCGGCCTGAAGCCCGGCGATGCGCTGGACCTGGCCCTGCTGGTGTCGGAGCGACCCTGCACGGCCGCGGCGGGTTTCACCACCAACCGCGTGAAGGCGGCGCCGGTGCTGTACGATCAGGCGCTGCTGGCGCGGAATCCCACCGCGATCCGCGCCGTGGTCGTCAACAGCGGCAACGCCAACGCCGTCACCGGCGACCAAGGCCTGCGGGATGCCCGGCGCATGGCGGAGTTCGCGGCCAGGGCCGCCGGCTGTGAGCCGGATCAGGTGTGGGTGATGTCCACCGGTGTGATCGGGCAGCCGCTGGACATGGCGAAGATCAGCGCCGGCATCACCGCTGCCGCCAGCGCCCTGTCGCCCGACGGCGGGCGCGACGCCGCGCGGGCCATTATGACCACCGACACCGTGCCCAAGGAGGCCGCCGTGCGTGTCCGGCTCGGTGCTGGCGATGTGGTGGTGGCCGGCATGGCCAAGGGGGCCGGCATGATCCATCCCAACCTGGCCACCATGCTGGCCGTGCTCGTCACCGACGCGGCAGTGCCGCCCGACCTGCTGGACCAGGCTCTGCGCCATGCTGTGGAACGATCCTTCAACTGCATCACGGTCGATGGCGACACCAGCACCAACGACACGGTCTTGCTGCTGGCCAACGGCGCGTCCGGCGTACGCATCGACGATCCCGAATCGGCGGACTTCCGCGCTTTTCGAGATGCTGTGACCGCCGTCGCCACGATGCTGGCGCAGAAGATCGTGCGCGACGGCGAAGGCGCGACCAAGTTCATCACGATCCACGTGTGCGGAGCGCCATCAGCCGGCGACGCCAAACAGGTTGCCATGGCCGTGGCCCGCTCGCCCCTGGTCAAAACGGCCCTGCACGGCGAAGACGCCAACTGGGGGCGCGTGCTGGCGGCGGTCGGGTACAGCGGGGTGGAGGTGGATCCGGCGCGGATTGGGTTGTGGTTTGCTGAAGGCGGAGGGGAACTCGGAGGAACTCGGAGGAACTTGGGGGAACTTGGGGGACGGTCACTACAGTTGGTGAGGGATGGCCGGCCGCATCAGGTTGATGAGGCGGTTGCGGCGGAGATTCTGGCCGGCGAGGAGATCGACATCCTCATCGATCTGGGTTTTGGGGATGGTGAAGCAACGGTGTGGACGTGCGACCTGTCTGCGGAGTACGTGAGGATCAATGCGCACTACCGGACGTGAGGAGAAACCATGAAACTCTGGGGCGGACGTTTTGAGAAACCAACTGACGAACTGATGGAGCAGTTCAACGCCTCCATCGGGTTCGACCGCCGGCTGTACGACGCCGACATCACCGGTTCGGTGGCGTACGCGCGGGCGCTGGCACGCGCCGGCCTCATCAGCAACGCCGAGCGTGACGCGCTGATCGACGGGCTGGTGCGCGTGCGGGTGGAGTTCGCCGCCGGCGCCTTTGAGATCAAACCGGGCGACGAGGACATCCACACTGCCGTCGAGCGCCGGCTGCACGAACGCGTGGGCGAGGTGGCCGGCAAGCTGCACACCGGTCGCTCTCGCAACGACCAGGTAGCCACCGACGTGCGCCTGTTCCTGCTGGAAGCTATCGACCACATCGACGAACACCTGCAGGCGCTGCAGCACGCCATCGTCACCCAGGCCGAAGCGCATCTGGATACCTTGATGCCGGGCTATACCCATCTGCGGCAGGCGCAGCCGGTGCTCTTCAGCCACTGGCTCATGTCGTACTTCTGGATGTTGCAGCGGGATCGGGAGCGGCTGGCCGGCTGCGCCGAACGCACGGCGGTGCTACCCCTGGGGGCCGGCGCGCTGGCCGGCAATGCCCTGGGAATCGACCGCGAGTTCCTGGCCCAGGAGTTGGGGTTCCGCAGCGTGACCGAGAACAGCATGGACGCCGTGAGCGACCGCGACTTCATCGCCGAGTTCCTCTTCGCGGCCGCGCTCATCGGCATACACCTGAGCCGGCTGGCCGAAGACCTGATTCTCTACTCCAGCAACGAGTTTGGCTTCGTGCAGATCGATGAGGCTTATGCCACCGGGTCGAGCCTGATGCCGCAGAAGATGAACCCGGATGCCCTGGAGCTGTCTCGGGGCAAGAGTGGCCGGCTGATCGGCAATCTGGTCGGGCTCCTGACCACGCTGAAGGGGTTGCCGTCCACCTACAACAAGGACTTACAGGAGGACAAGGAGTCGCTGTTTGACAGCATCGATACGCTTGTGATAACCTTGCCGGTGGTGGCCGGCGTCGTCGGGACGCTGCACGTGGACGAAGCGCGGATGACCGCGGCCCTCGATGACGCGATGCTGGCCACCGACCTGGCCGATTACCTGGTGCGGCGCGGCGTCCCGTTCCGCGAGGCGCACAGCGTGGGTGGCCGGCTGGTCCGCAGGGCCGGCGCGCGCGATGTGGCGTTGCGGCAGTTGTCCCTTGAAGACTTTCAGGCCGAGCACACTGCCTTCGACGCTGGCGTCTACGAGGCGTTCGACTTTGTCCGTTCGGTCCAGGCCAGAGACGTGGTTGGTGGGACAGCGCCGGCGGCGGTGGAGGCCCAAATCGCCCAGGCTCGCGCGCTAATGGGCGTCAAGGGTTGAACAGTAGTGGCGGCTGATGAACTTTGACAGACTGATCGGGTAACGGCCCGCCAACCCATGATGTCATTCCGAGCGGAGCACCAGCCCATGATGTCATTCCGAACGGAGCGCCAGCCCATGATGTCATTCCGAACGGAGCGCCAGCGGAGTGAGGAATCCCTGGAACCGTGCAAGAAAAGGCGAAGTCCGCTGGCGAATGCGTCAACAGATAGGCGGAAGAGAAGGGGCTGTTCCTCCAATGCAGCCCCCTCATCCGAGCGAGGTCTCAGGGATTCCTCACTCCGCTGGCGCTCCGTTCGGAATGACATGGGCAAAGGATTGTTGAGGAGACAGACGTGAGCAAACTCAGAGTGGCGTTTCAAGGCGAACGCGGTGCGTACAGTGAAGCAGCCGCGGTTGAGTTTTTCGATGGAGAGGCGGTCGAGCCAGTGCCGTGCGAGACCTTTGACGAGGTGTTTGCGCGCGTCGAGGCCGGCGAGTGCGACCGGGGAATCGTCGCGATTGAGAATTCCCTGGCCGGCAGCATCCACCGCAACTACGACCTGTTGCTGGAACACGATCTTTCCATCGTCGGCGAGCACTATCTACGCATCGTTCACTGTCTGATTGTACACCCTGGGACCAAGATCACTGACATCCGCCGCGTCTACTCGCATCCTCAGGCGCTGGCGCAGTGCGAGAAGACGCTGGACTGGCTGCCCGACGTCGAGCGCGTCTCGACCTACGACACAGCCGGCAGCGTCGCTCTGATCAAAGCCGAAGGGATCAAGGATGCCGCCGCCATCGCCAGCCGGCGCGCCGCCCAGGTGCACCAGATGGAAATCCTGAAACAGGGGATCGAAGACAACCCGGAGAACTACACACGGTTTCTCATCATGGACCGCGATCCGATTGAACCGCCGCTGCCGGCCAAGACGTCTGTCGTCTTCGCCACCAAAAACGTACCTGGCGTGCTGTTCAAGAGCCTCAGCGTCTTCGCCTTGCGGGACATCGACCTGACCAAGATCGAGTCGCGCCCGCTGAAAGGGAAGCCGTGGGAGTATTTCTTCTACCTCGACTTTGCCGGCAGCATGGCCGAGGAACGCTGCCG
>JBHHTZ010000416.1:0-4190 GCA_046753605.1 Anaerolineae bacterium | reverse complement strand
TTCCTGCCGCCGGAGACGCGCTGGATCGACGCCCGGGCGCGGCGTGCCCTGCAGCCCCAAGTCCTACGCCCGGCGGGTGACGACGCTGAAGCGCTTCTTCGCCTGGCTCACGGAGGCCGGCGTCATTGCCGGCGACCCCGCTGCACCGATTCCCCACCAGCCGGTCAGTACCCCGCTGCCGCAAATCCTCTACGACAGCCAGGTTGAGGACTTGTTGTCGAGCACCCAGGAGCTCCTACACGATCCGGAACAGCCTGATGCGCGCCCACATCTGCTGGTGCGCTTGCTGCTGGAGACGGGCATCAAGAAGGGCGAGTGTGTTCGGATAGCCCTGAATCACATCGACCGCTCTGACCCGTCGGGGCCGGCGCTGTATGTGCGCTATGCCAACCCACGCATGAAAAAGAAGGAGCGTAAGCTCGGCCTGTCGCGCCAGTTGATAGCCGTTCTAGACCGCTATCTGGCTCAGTATCAGCCTCGGACGAAGCTGTTCGAGTGTACGGCCCGGAACCTGGAGTACGTGCTGAATGATGCCGCGACGCGGGCCGGCATCGCAGACATCGCCTTTGAGATGATGCGCTGGACCTGCGCCGTGCGCGACTATCGGGCCGGCATGGACCCGGATGACCTGCGCCAGAAGCTGGGTCTCTCGCCCGTCACCTGGGTGGATGCTATGCGCAAGATTGAGATTCTGGCAGGGCCGGCGTTGTGAGCGGGGGAGCAGGGGAGCAGGGGAGCGGGGGAGATGGGGAGTGGAGGACAGAATTGGCTGAGTCAGTGACTGCTGGACGAGCTGCGGAACTTCATCAGGCATCTTTGGTGTTTGATGGACACTGTGACACGATCTTGCGGGTGGTGGATGGCGAGGGCCGGCTTGGCGAACGCTCTGATGCGGGACACGTTGATCTGCCGCGCCTGCGAGAGGGGGGTGTCGATGCTCAGGTATTTGCCTGCTGCGTAGGTGGGCCGGCGGTGGAACAGCCTCTGGTCAGCTTTCTCCGCATGGCGGACGCACTGCACGCCGAGATCGAAGCGAATCCGAGCGATTTGGTGTTTGCACTGCGTGCCGGCGACGTCGCACAGGCCCATCACAATGGCAAGATTGCCTGCATCTTGAGCATGGAGGGCGCCGACCCGCTTGAGGGCGATCTATCTGTTCTGCGGTCGGTGTATCGGCTGGGACTGCGGAACCTTGGCCTGGTGTGGAGCGGCCGAAACGAATTGGGCTCGGCCGTCTTCGGTGAGGGTATTGACGACGATGGGCTCAGCGACTTTGGGCGGGCCACGGTGCGGGAGGCGAACCGCTTGGGGGTCATGGTCGATGTGTCCCACCTGAACGAGGCCGGCTTCTGGGACGTGATCGACATCACGGAGAAGCCGGTGGTCGCTTCGCACTCAAACGCGCGGAAACTGCACGACCATCCCAGGAATCTGTGGAATGAGCAGATTCAGGCAATTGCCGAGGCCGGCGGTCTGATCGGCGTGGTGTTCACCTTTCTGACCGAGGATCGAACAACTGCCACGCGGGACGATGTACTCGACCAGATCGACTACTTGGTAGACCTGGTAGGTCCGGCTCATGTCGGGCTTGGCTCCGACTTCGACGGTATCAAGCACACGCCGGCCGGCCTGGAGGATGTGAGCCGGATGCCGGCCATCACGCGCGGGCTGCTGGAGCGTGGCTACGGTGACGAGGACATCGTCAGGGTTCTAGGTGGCAACTGGCTGCGGGTGTTTCGGGAAGTGGCCGGGTAGAACAACGGATTGGCAGGATGGCACGGATTGGCTGGGAGGCGAATCCGTGCTATCCTGCCAATCCGTCGTTCTTCCTCACGTGGTCTTCAAGATTTCTCGCGCGATAACCAACCGCATGATTTCGCTCGTACCCTCACCGATAAGGGTCAGGCGGTTGTCGCGGTAGTAGCGCTCCACCGGCACCTCGCGGCTGTAGCCCATGCCGCCGTGAATCTGAATCGCCTCCCAGCAGGCGCGGTCCGCTGCCTCGGATGCGAACAACTTGGCCACGGCTGCTTCTCTGGTGAAGTGCTTTTTCTCGTCCTTCAGCCTGGCGGCTTTGTAGAGCAGCAGGCGCGCGGCTTCCAGTTCGGTGGCCATGTCGGCCAGCTTCCACTGAATGGCCTGGAACTCCGCGATGGCCTTGCCGAAAGCTCGACGCTCCTTCGCATACTCCAGGGCCTTCTCCAGCGCCGCACGCCCCAGCCCCAGCGCCATCGCGCCAATGCTGATGCGGCCACCGTCCAGGGTGATCATGAACTGCTTGAACCCCTCGCCCTCCTGTCCGAGCAGGTTCTCAACTGGCACGCGGCAATTGTCGAATATCAGTTGGTTGGTAACAGAGCCTTTGAGACCCATCTTGGGCTCGTTCTTGCCGGGAGTGAAGCCAGGGGTGCCGGCCGGCACGATGAGATTAACTACGCCGTGGACGCCGGCCTCGGGGTCCGCGTTGGCAGCCACGACCACGCTGCGAGCGACTGCTCCCGATGTGATCCACATCTTCTGGCCGTTTAACACCCACTCGTCCCCGTCGCGGGTTGCCATCGTCTTCAGAGCGGCTGCGTCCGAGCCCGAGTGGGGCTCCGTTAGCCCGAAAGCGCCAAGACCTTCCCCTGTGGCCAGCGGGACCAGGTATTTCTCTTTCTGCTCTTCGGTACCGAACATGTAGATTGGGGAGGATCCCAGGGAGACGTGGGCGGCGTAGGTCAGCCCCACGGAGCCGGACGCAGCCGAGATCTCTTCGACGGCCAGGGCGTAGCTTACGGTATCGGCGCCGGCCCCGCCGTACTTCTCGGGAAACGGCAGCCCCATCAGACCGAGTTCGCCCATCTGTTTGAAGATGTCGTGGGGAAATGTGCCAGATTCGTCGATGTCGTGGGCTCGCGGTTCGATCTCGGATTGGGCAAATTCGCGCACCGCGTCGCGGATCATACGTTGCTCATCAGTCAGTTCAAAGTCCATTCCATCCTCCTTGATGGACTACTACAGTAGCAACTGGGGTGACAGGACACACAAGACGCCAATGAGTAACAGATGGTTCATCCAAGTCGATCAGGATGTGGCCGAAAGCGTTAGTTGTCCGTCTGGGGAGGTGAAAGCAGGCCTTCAACTACAGCCTCGAACGTCTCCAAGTCCGGTGTCTCCAATGCTTCGTCTACCAGTGGCGCCAATTGTTCGGGGGTCAGCCGGCCCAGTTGCTCTATCAGGCTCACCGGCACTTTACCAAAGCGCCAACGTAGAAAACGTTGTATGTCCTCCAGATACGCCTGCCGGGATCCCTGCTGGAGTCCCTGCCGGAGACCTTGTTGGAGTCCTTGCTCAAGACCCTGCTGGAGTCCCTGCTGGAGTCCCTGCTGATGCCCCTCTTCCAATTTTTCCTCCAGCCAATCCTCGATAAACGTTGCTTCACGCATCATCTCTACCTCCTCGTGGAAGAACTGCCACAAGAATTCTTTGTCGAAGTAGCGCGCCCCAACGGTCACGGCACACGCCAGCAAATTCGCTCGCTTCCGCGAGTCTTTCTCTTGCAGGATCAGCTCCCGCTCCCGTGCCAACACTGCCTCGTTTGGCTGCCCCTCGGCGAGGGCGACCAGCAGTGGAGCCAATTCTGGCCAACGCCCCTGGGCAATCTCGTCGGCATACTCCCATAGTTTCACTACCGGATACTCGAAGCGGTTGACGACTGCCTCTCCCACCTCTACCTGATAGGCGTTGGGTAGGGATGCGCTGCGTCGAGCCAGGTACAATACTATCGTCAGTACCGGCAACCCCAGTTGCCTTGTCAGCAGTGCCGAGTAGACAAAGAGACGTTGGGGCACATCGGCCCGATGCTCTGTCTGGAACTCGATGTGCAAAGCATACTCTTGCCCCTCGCATACTACACGATGTACGAAATCCACTCGCTCTTCGGGAATGGCCAGCTCCACATTCTCCAGCGTGCCCACCATCTGGAGCGAAACGTTGGGCAGCGCCAGTTCCAGGAGACGAGGGGCGTACTCCCGAGCCAGTACTTTCAGCACCCGATCGAAGATGTTGACTTTGTCGGCCATGGGCTACCTTCGTCGCTGTGACTCCGCGGTTCATTTTGCTGAGGTTTGTATGAAGTTCACTCTTTGACTCCCTCTGCGATGCAGTGTATATTGTACACCAGACATTCTGGGAAGTAAACCTGCGAA
>JBHHTZ010000415.1:0-4197 GCA_046753605.1 Anaerolineae bacterium | reverse complement strand
GACAGCCATCGGGCACAATCTGCTCAACTTGACATAGATTGGCCAACAGTATCATGAATTGCCCGCCTGTTACTGCGAAACCCGTTGAAACGGGTTGCTGGCGTACTAAAACAGTGCGTTTCAACGCACTTCGCGGTATCAGGCGCGACGTCCTGAGGTCCCTCCCGAGCTTGTCGAGGGGCCCGTCGAAGGGGCGAATTCATTCGTCACGCAGCGAGTTGATGGCAATTAACGTTACGTCTGCCTTAGCCACGATCTGGAGCACCTCGGCCAGCCCGACAGCCACCGCGTCCCCTTCAGCAAAGTGTAGCCTCAGGGAGCCGTGGTTGCGTTCCCATCGGATGCTTGTATCGCTCAACGCCAGCCGGCTGCACAGCTCATCTACGTCCCCATCCAGTTCTAGCTCGATGCTGCTGGAACGAGTGAGGCCCTTCAACTCTTGCACCGGACCACTGAAAATGAGCTTGCCCTGACTTAGAATGCCGACGTGATCACAAACCCGCTCGATATCGCTGAGAATGTGGGAAGAGACGAGGATGGCCTTGTGCTGCCCCAATTCCTGGATGAGCTCGATGGTGTACTTGCGGCCTTCCGGGTCCAGGCCAGCGGTCGGTTCGTCCCAGATCAGGAGCTCCGGGTCGTTCATCAGGGAAGCCGCGATCCCCAGCCGGGTAGCCATGCCCGTGGAGAAGCCCTCGATCTTCTGGGATGCGGCCGCGAGGAGGTCCACGGCTCGCAGCAGGGCAGCCAGCCGTGGTTTGCGCACCTCTTTGGGTAGACCGCAGAGCTTGCCGACGAAGTCCAGATAGGTGATGGGGGTCATGTCCCTGGGAAACTGAGGATTGGTCGGCAGAAAGCCCATGCGACGCCGCAGGTGGGCCGCGTTGGTCGTCATGCGCTCCCCGAAGACTTTGACCGTGCCGGCGGTCGGGCTGTGCAGTCCCAGCAACAGCCTGATTGTCGTCGTTTTCCCAGCGCCGTTAGGGCCGACCAACCCGAAGACAGCTCCCGGTGGCGCCTTCAGGTTCACGCCGTTCAAAGCGATGTACCTGTTGCCGTAGATCTTGGTCAGGTTATGAGTTTCGATCACGGCGGAACCTCGCGATGACGAACGCGCCCAGGCCGTGCAAGGCCACATACGGCAGCAGGCCGAACCAGCCGACGAAGGGTGTCAGGCAGGCCAGGATCAGGGCGACGGCGCCCAGAGTCGTGCGCCGCAACTCGCTTCCTTCGGGGGAGAGACGGGCGCCGATCAACTGCACCATACCCGATAGCCCGAAGGTCACGCCCAGCGTCAAGACGGCCAGAACGAGCAGGCCCAGCAGGTTGAAGAACTGGCTGCCGGCGCTCTCGCCCAGAGCGAACAGGGCCAGCATAACCGCGCCCAGGAAGATGCCGTTCACCAGCCCGACCACAAAGGATCGGCCGGCCACCTCCTCGGCGACCTGTCGCGTCCGCTCGACGGTGTTCGGAAAGAGAACCTCCAGTACGACGAACAGGGCGACCAGGGTCGGGATGCCGGCGATCAGGAGGATCAGCAATGCGAGTCCTTGGTCCATGTTATGTAGCTCCTGTTGTGAGTTGCTCGGCGCGCCTCATGCGCCGCGTCATCCAGATAAGCCACGCCAGCGCCGCCAGGCCAACCAGAGTCATTCCGGCGGTGTTGTCCGTGCGAGCCGCGTCCAGTTCCTGAAGCGGCGCCAACAAGATGAGGAAGCCGAGGGCGCCGGATGCCAGCGCCAGTTGATGTCTTTCTGACCAGATGACACCATTGCCCAATCGCTTCAGCACAACCCAGCCGGCCAGGGCTGTAAGCCCTGCCATGAGCAGCATGGTCACGATTGCGGGTATCCCCGTGGTGGGCATGACCCAGGCGAGGAGAAACACGCCGCTCGTGGCCAGAAAGCCGGCGAGCCCATACCGGAGGGGGCGCGCAATCCGGATCGTTTCGGGTGCAGATGTCGGGCCGGGCAGGCGTCGGGCCAGTCTGATCAACCCGATGGTGCTCAGCAGGGCCAGCAGGTAGGGAATCACGGGCGGACGATAGGGAGTCAGGAATAGGAAGCCGAAGGCGATTTCTGCCACCCACATGCCGGCCAGCCATTTGAAGACGCGCCGGCTGATCCACGGGTCCGAACGGCGGGTCGGATACAACAGATTGACCAGCAGGATCGGGATGGCGATGCTGAACACGGCGTGGTAGATGGTCAGATGCAGCGACCAGACCCAGTTGACGCCGGCCCAGCGCCCGTAGGAACCGAGCAGCCCCAGGTCTTCCCAGTTGGGGTCGAAGAAGCTCTTGACCATCAGCCCTTCTTCGGCAATGCCGTAGGCCGCACCGAGGGTGAGCAATGTGGGCCAGCCCTTGTCCCAGCGGTGCACCAACTCGCGGATCAGCAGCGCCCCGCCCCCGTACAGCAGCGCCAGCAGCAGGAATTCAGCCGGGTTGAAGAACTCCGCCGGCGGCGCCGAGCCGGACAACAGCTCGCCGATGATAGGCGAGAGTAGAAAGAGTACCAGGGCCGGCGATAGGCGTTGTTTGATATTCATGGTCGGTTGAATGCTCCAAGAATAGATGGCTGGATGGCTGAATGGCTGGATGGCTTGCATAGCGCCCAGCCATCTAGCCATCCAGCTATCTAGCCATCTAGTTTTCTCCAAACAGCCGCAGCAGCAGACCGTTGCCGGCCAGCCAGAGCACCAACGCGGCGGCGATTAACAGCCACCAACTCAGCGGCGACAGGTGCAGGGCCGGCGCATAGCGCGTGACGCCCAAACTCGGCACGCTGAGGCCCCTGGCGGGCACGAACAAGGCCGGCCACTGCGCGAACAGCACGCGCAAAGCGTTGGCAAGGCTGCCTATGACCTGCACCCGCATCTGTCCGCCGGCCAGGCCCGCGAACTGACCGGCAACTCTCGGCCAGGCGAAGATCAGCAGGGCGACGGCCGCCGCCAACTGGGCAATCACCGCCCAGCGCAGGGCCGGCGGTGTAGTCCGCGCCGGACGAATGGCCTCCAGCACGGCCGGCGCCAAGTCGTGCTCCAGCAGCACTTCGGGCAGGGACTCCAGGGCGGTGAACAGCGCCTGAAGCTCTGCCAGGCGAACGGCGCAGGTGGGACAGCCGGACAGGTGGGCTTCGATCTCGGCGCGGGCAGCGAGATCAAGAACCTCGTCCAGGTACTCATGGAGTGCCATCTCGTCAAAGTGGCTGTGGGTTGGTTCAGGCATCGGGTTTCAGCATCCTGGCAAGTTGTTTTCTGGCACGGAAGAGATGGCTCTTCACGTCGCTGAGCGGGATACTGAGCTCGGCCGAGATTTCGGCATAGCTCAGCTCCTGGAAGTGGCGCAGTTCGATCACGGCCCGGTAGTGTGCCGGCAGGGTCAGGATGGCGGCGCGGAGGGCTTCGGCGCGCTCTGTGCGTTCGCGAACAGCCTCCGGGTTGGCCCACGTCGCCGGCTGCGGAAAATCAGCCTCGTCGTCGAGGGGCAGGCGGGCCGGCGCGAACCGCTGAAGGTGATTCAAACACAGGTTAGCCGCCACACGCCGTACCCAGGGCCCGAAGGGTCGATCAACGTCGAAGCTGTCAAGCCGTTGAAACGCCCGGACAAAACACTCCTGGGTCAGGTCCTCGGCCTCTTGGCGTTCCCCCAGCAGCCGGAAACAGACGTTGAAGACCGGGTTCTGGTAACGTTTCACGAGTTCACCGAAAGCGTCCACATCGCCGCGCCGTGTTCGCACCACCAGTGCACGGTCAGAGAGATCAGCCATGTCTCTAATGATAGTACAAGATGGGGAGGGGTAAAGTTGCACGGGTTTTAGCTGTGTTGTGGCCGGCTGGTCCACCCCGCAGGGCGCATACGAAACTTGGGGGAGCGAGCGCCGATTGAGTAGCGTAGCGTATCGAAATCAAGCGAGCGGCTCTGTGAAGTGACCCGCTTGGCCTCGATACGTCGCTCTGCTCCTACTCGACCGGCGCTGGACTCCCCCTTTCCGCACGGGTCCTCCAACTCTTAGATGCGCCACCCGGCGCGGATTCGGTGCTCGACTTCGCTACGTAAACGCTGCCAAAACGTCTATTGATATGAACTCTTGTCCGAAGATTACTGCCTTGACATTGTTAGATTCGCCGTGCGTGGGCCCGCCCCTCCCCCAACCCTTCGACAAGCTCAGGACGTCGCTCTGGGGGAGGGGAGCT
>JBHHTZ010000414.1:0-4210 GCA_046753605.1 Anaerolineae bacterium | reverse complement strand
CCGACGTAGGCCAATCCCCACTCGCCTGCGCAAAGCTGTTGCTGAACGAGCTGGTCATCGTTGCAGTTACTGTCGCAGCCCTGAAGTCGTCGGCATACCGATGGTTGTTGACCACGTCATTCCGTTGAGGGCGGGCGGAAGCTCCGATTTCGACAATCTCTGTCTGGCGTGCTATCGCTGTAATGAGTTCAAAGGTGCCAGGACCGAAGCCACCGATCCCTTGACCGGCGAATTGACGCCCCTTTTCAGCCCGACTATACAGCACTGGCACGATCATTTCGTCTGGAGCGAGGATGGCCTTCGCATTGTGGGCAAGACCCCGTCTGCACGAGCAACTATAGAAACACTTCGGCTGAATAACGACTGGATTATTCGAGCAAGACAGGTCTGGATTAGCGCCGGCCTGCACCCGCCGTTGGAATAGAACTGTCAACCGCAATATTCTTCAATTCATCCAATCTGCAATCTCCAATCTCCATTCTCTACCTCGCCAGCCCTCTCTTCTCCAACTCTGCCCGCGCCTGTTCCACCAGGTCCACCCCTTCCTGCTCGCGCACCCACCCGATCAGGTCGGCCATGCCGTCTTCGAAGCGCACCTGGGGCTCGAAGTCCAAGGTTTGGCGGATGCGGGTGATGTCGGCGTAGCAGTGGCGGATGTCGCCGGCCCGGAACTGGTTCACAATCTCCGGCTCGATGTCCACGCCCAGCCCGTCTGCCAGGGCGTGAGCCACGTCCAGCACGGTGGTGGGCCGGCCCGTCCCCACGTTGAACACGCCGAAGTCCGCCTCATCCCGTTCCATGGCCAGCAGATTGGCGCGCACGATGTCGCTCACGTGGATGAAGTCGCGGCTCTGGAGGCCATCCTCGAACACCAGGGGCGGGTTGCTGTTGAGCAGCCGGCTGCCGAAGATGGCCGCCACGCCGGTGTACGGGTTGCTCAGCGCCTGCCTCGGCCCGTAGGCGTTGAAGTAGCGCAACGCCACCGTCGGAATGTCGTACGCCCGTCCGATGGCCAGGCACATCAATTCCTGGTCCATCTTGGAGATGGCGTAGATGGAGGTGGGGAAGAGGGGTTTGTCTTCGGCGGTGGGGATGGGTTTGAGGGGGAGGTTGCAGGGCGTATTGGGTATTGGGTATTGGGTATTGGGGATTGGGGATTGGGGATTGGGTATTGGGTATTGGGTATTGGGTATTGGGTCGTTGGTCACCGGGCAGCGGACTTCCCAGTCTCGGGCGGCCAGTTGGTCGTCGGGGCGCAGTTGGGGGTAGACGGGGCCGTGGGTCGGGCACTCGTAGGCTCCCTCGCCGTAGATGGACATGGACGAGGCGACGATGAGCTTCTGGACGGTGTGGGGTTCGTTGGCCAGCAGTTCCAGCAGCACGCCTGTGCCGCCGGTGTTGGTATTCACATAACGTGTGACCTCGTACATCGACTGGCCGACGCCTACCTCGGCCGCCTGGTGGAACAAGACCTGGATGCCGCGCAGCGCCTCGCGCAGAGAATTGGCGTCGCGGACATCCCCGTAGATGAACTCGGCCTTCGGGTTGAGGTAGATCGGCGGTCGTCCGCCCTCCGCTGTCCGTCGTCTGCCGTCCCCCCTCTGTTGTCCATGCACCTGCGGCACCAGGCTATCAAATACGCGAACGTCGTGTCCTTCATCGACGAGGGCGTCCACCAGGTGGGAACCGATGAAGCCGGCCCCGCCTGTCACAAGTATCTTCATAAGTTGCCATCTCCTGTTTGATCCAGTCGTTTCTGAAGAAATCCCAGGCTGTAGTACGCCAGCCGGCGCACCCCGCCACGGCGATAGTGGAACAGCGCCTCGCGGGCCAGGGTAGATATACCTTTACTCATTGTGGATTGTGGATCATGGGAAGCAGGTCGGGCAACCTGCATTCCGAAATCTGAAATCTGAAATCTGAAATCCGAAATGGGGTCGCGCTGCCACGGCGCGCGGCAGAACGCGTCCAGCGGCTCGATGGTACGGTCCCACGTCAGTTGCTCGCGCACCAGGCGCTGGGCGTTTTCGCCGCGCCGGCGGACTTCCTCCGGGCAGGTGAGGACCTCCTCAATAGCCTGGCGGATGTCGGCCCTGTCCTCGGGATCGACGACCCAGCCGGCCTCATACTCCGCGATGTAGCCCGATAGCTCGGCGTAGTCATGGTAGATCACGGGCAGGCCGCACCACAAGTACTCCACGGTGCGCGTGGTGAAAGCCAGCTCCCGCTCCGGATTGCGGCCCATGACGTCCATCGCCACGTGAGCGCGGCGGTATTCGTCGATGAGGCGCGCGTGCTCTACCATCCCTTCCAGCCGCACCCGCGGACTCTGTCGGAGTTGAGCTTCCAGGACGTCGAAGCGGTCCAGGTTGCCGATTTGATCCGCATACCCCGGATGCCGGCCTCCGAAGAACTTGAGTTGGCCCCAATTGCGCGCGGTGATGGTCTCGACCAGGACTTCCAGGCCGTTGAACGGGTCCTGCCACGGCAGGAACACGCCGCCGTAAACGAAGGCTGGCTCGGCGTCGATCCACTCGTGCTCCGGCAACTCGGGCGAAAGCGATACCGGAACCGAGGCGATGACGTCGTCGGACAGGTCGATGCCGGCGGCCAGGAGCCAACTCAGGAAGTACAGTCGCTGCTTCTCGCCAGCACAGACGAAGAAGTCGGCCTTGCGGATGGCAGTGAGTTTCTCCTGGATGTTGGCCGGCCGCCGGCTATAGCCTTGCATCTCCCGCTCCAGGAGGTGGGGGCCGTGAAAGTCCAGCACGGTCGGAATGTCGGGTTTCCTGGGAATCTGAACGGACGGCCAGTGGCAGAAGACTACCACATCTGGCTGAGCACGCCGGATGACGCGTTGCACACCGCCGATCTCCCAGGCATGGTTGGAGATAGACTTCGGGACTGTCACACCCTTGTCCAGGTAGAGAGCCGGCATGGAGAAGATCACGTTGTGCCCGTGAGCTTCGAGTCCTTTGCCCAGGCCCCAGGCCCTAAGGCCGGCGCCGGTGGTGGGGAGGCCGGGCAGTGGCAGGATGTCGCCCGATACAACGAGAATGCGGCGAGTGGTCATGGTGTAATATCGGGCTTGACGGCGATTGCGTAGGCTTCGAAAGGTCGGTCCAGGCGTTCCAGCGTCGCAATGAATTGCGCCATGCCGTGATCCAGCGTAGCGTTCACCCTGTGGATTTCGCCTATTCCCTGGCTGGTCTCGTTAATGCTGCGGTTGATTTCGGTCATGAATTGGTCAAGGTAGGGCTGCACGATGAGTCGGACCAGGAACATCTTGGCGTGCCAGATGAGCCGGCGTAGCGGGTTGGCCGGCCTGGGCAACTGCGGCTCGTAGCGGATCGGGGTGATGGCCGGCGGTGATTGGGCCGGCCGGTGTTGCAGAGCCTTCAGATTCTCCAGCAGGTCCCCGCAAAGCGGCCGAGGCTCCGTCGGGTTCTCGCCCGACTCCGCCTGGGTGAAGCCGGCATACTCCAGGAAGAAGCACAGCAACCGTGGATGGTAGAACGTCACGTGTCCAAAGTGAATGTAGAACATCTCCAGGTGCGAGTAAAGGCCGCGCACGTTGGGCGTGGTCAGGACGATGACGCCGCCGGGCTTCAGCACGCGATAGGCGCGGCGGATCAGTTCGATCACCGTCTCGTACGGCAGGTGCTCCACCAGATGTGCGGAAAAAACGCCGTCAACGCTCTCGGCATCTGCTTCAGCCAGATAGCTTAGCGCGTCCTGATGAACGACGTTAATGCCACGCTCCCATGCCGCCTCGCAGCACTTTCGGTCGAAATCGACGCCGATGGCTTGAATGCCATGCTCTGTCAGCAGTTCGACGAAATTCCCCTCACCACATCCCAGATCGATCACCGTCTCGCAGTCCTCGAAGAACGGCAGATAGAAGCTGTGGTATGCCTTCTGGTCTTCGGCAACCACGGGCAGCCAGCGTAAGAATGCGTGGTCGAGACCCTCAACGGGATTTCGGATTTCGGATTTCGGATTTCGGATTTCGGGCCCTTCGTCAGGCTCAGGGCGGCGTTTCGGATTTCGGATTGTGGGCTCCATTTTCATTTCAGGATGCCATACTACGTTCGGATTTCGGATTTGGGAATGAAGAATCCGCAATCCGAAATCCGAAATCTGAAATCTGACTGTGGTGTTCCCAACGGCTGGGGATGTGGAAGACACCGAATTCTTCCCGCACCTCGCC
>JBHHTZ010000413.1:0-4225 GCA_046753605.1 Anaerolineae bacterium | reverse complement strand
ATGAAGATTGAACTGCGCGAGATCCGCAAGTATTTCGGCCCTGTGCGGGCCAACGATGGGATCACCCTGACGCTGGAAGAGGGGACGATTCACGGGTTGCTGGGGGAGAACGGGGCCGGCAAGACCACGCTGATGAAGGTACTGGCCGGCTATCTGACGCCTGATGGCGGCCAGATTGTCCTGAACGACACGCCGGCCCACTTCTCCTCTCCCGCCGATGCCATCGATGCCGGCATCGGCATGCTTCACCAGGACCCCCTGGATTTTCCATCCATGACGGTCCTGGACAACTTCATGTTGGGCCATGACACCGGGCTGCGGCAGAACCGCGCTCGCGCGCTCACAAATCTTCTGCACCTGTCGCAGCGGTTTGACTTCCCCCTGGACGCTCAGGTGGATGTGGGCCGGCTGACAGTTGGGGAGCGGCAGCAACTGGAGATTCTGCGCCTGATGTCTCTGGGCATCCAGGTGCTGATCCTGGACGAGCCTACGACCGGCATCTCGGCCGATCAGAAAGCAGCGCTCTTCGATATGCTGCGCCAACTGGCTCATAGGGACCGCAACACGATTGTTTTTGTGTCCCACAAACTGGACGAGGTCCAGGATCTATGTGACGAGGTGACGGTGCTTCGGCGAGGCCAGGTGGCCGGACGGGAGTCTATGCCCTGTCCGGTGGACCGGTTGGTGCAACTCATGTTCGGACAGGTATTCAAGCCGGCAGGACGGGAGCACCTGGAGTTCGGGCCGCCAGCGCTGGAATTGCGAGACCTCACGGTCCAGACGGGGCGCGTCACCGTGCCCAACGTAAACCTGGACGTTCGGACCGGCGAGGTGATCGGCCTGGCCGGGTTGCTCGGCAGCGGCCAGCGACCGGTGTTACAGGCGTGCGTGGGGCTGCTGCGGCCCCTGGCCGGCCAGGTCATCCTGGACAGCCAGGACATGACCGGACAGCCCTATCACCGATTCGTGCAGCGTGGGGTGGCCTACGTGCCGGCCGGCCGGCTGGAAGAGGGGCTGATTGCCGGCCTCACCCTGACGGAGCACTGTCTGCTGGCCGAGCCGCCACGGGGTTTCGTGATCGACTGGCCGGCAGCGCGTCAGATGGCAGCCACGCGCATTCAGCACTTCCACGTTGTTGGAGAGCCGGACACACCCATCGAAGCGCTGTCCGGCGGCAACCAACAGCGCATGTTACTGGCCCTGTTGCCGGCGTCGTTGCGTCTCCTGCTGATCGAGGAGCCGACGCGCGGGCTGGACGTGGAATCAGCCGAGTGGATTTGGACCCAGTTACTTGAGCGGCGACGCCAGGGCACGGCCATCCTCTTCACTTCGGCCGACCTGGACGAGATCATGGGGCGCAGCGATCGCATCGTGGTCTTCTCCGGCGGCCGGGTGACGGGTGTACTGGACGCGGCTGAAACTTCGGTCGATGAGTTGGGCCGCCTCATCGGGGGCCAGGAAATATGACGCGCAGCGCCCGATTCATCGAGCCGCTGCTCGCCCTGGCTCCGGTCGTCCTGGCCCTGGCTTTCACGTCGGTCCTGCTCGTGGCGGTGGGGGCGCCCCCTGGACAGGCTTATTTGCACATCCTTCGAGGAGCCTTCGAAAGCCCGACCAAGGTCGCCGACGTCTTCGGCTTCTGGGTCCCGCTGATGTTGTGCTCCGTCGGCCTGCTGCTGACCTTCACCGCCGGCCTGTGGAACATCGGTGTCGAGGGACAGATCGTCGTAGGCGCTTTGTTCACCAGTTGGGTGGCGCGCAACGTGTTTCTGCCCTCGGCCATCCTGATCCCGCTGGAGCTGATCGCGGCCCTGGTGGGCGGTGCGCTGTGGGGGTTGCTGGCCGGCGTTTTGAAGACGCGGGGCAGCGTACACGAGATTTTCGGCGGCCTGGCTCTCACCAACATCGCCCTGATCCTCACCAACTACATGATCTCCGGTCCGTGGCAACCGCCGGAAGGCGGTAGCCTTCAGGGCACAACGCCTTTTCAGCCGGCTGCGCTGCTGCCCCGCTTTGCCGGCATGCGCCTCAGCCCGGTGGCCGTGGCTCTGGCGCTGGTGGCCTTTGTTGCAGTCTACTTCGCGCTGCGGGGCACCTTCTGGGGACTGCAACTGAAGGCGCTGGGGAGCAATCCGCGCTCGGCGTTCCTGCTAGGGGTTGCGACGGAGCGACACGTGCTGTTGTCCATGGCGGCCTGCGGCGCGCTGGCCGGCCTGGCCGGCGCGGTGCGGGCCGTCAGCTTCTACGGCAACCTGCGGCCGCTGATCTCCGGCGGCATCGGCTTCCTGGCCATCCTGGTGGTGCTCCTGGCGTCGATCCGCGCGCTGTGGGTGCCGTTCATCGCGTTCTTCTTTGCCGCTGTGATGGGCGGCAGTCTGCGGCTCCAAATTCAAACGCAACTGCACAACTCATTGGGAGGGATTCTTCAGGGGGCGCTGGTTCTGTTCGTTATATTGATGCACGGGGTGCGGCAACGGATGGGGGGTGGTCAGAGGATTGCCGTCGGTGAAGCGGATTAGCGGAGGGCGGTCAGCGGATTGCCTCCGGCGAAGCGGATTAGCGGAGGGGCGGTCAGCGGATTGCCTCCGGCGAAACAGATTAGCGAATAACGGATGGAACGGATGATGCGGCAGCGGTTGATGGTCACTCCATCAACACGTTCAGCGTTCTCAGTGCGTTCAGTGATTCAGTGATTCCAAACCATGAACCCACTACTCTTGCGCCAACTGGCGTCCATTGTCGCGCAGGCATCGCCGCTGGTGTTCGCCAGCATCGGGGAGACGATTACGGAGAAGGCCGGCGTCATCAACCTCTCGCTGGATGGGACGATTCTGCTGGCGGCGATGACCGCATTCGTCGTTGCTTTCAGGACCGGCAGCCTGATACTCGGCTTTGCAGCAGCGATGGCGGTGGGAGCGGCTCTGGCCTTCCTGGTGGCCTTCAGCAGCATCAGCCTGCGCCAGGATCAGGTGGCAGTTGGTTTCGTGTTGACCCTGCTGGCCGATGACTTGAGCGCATTCCTGGGCCAGCCGTATACCCGCAAGCCCGGCCCTTTCGTGACACATACGCCGATCCCAATCCTCAAGGATATTCCGATTCTGGGACCGATCTTCTTCAACCACAATATCGTGGTCTACCTGAGCCTGCTGCTGATCCTGTTCACCTGGCTGTGGATGTACAAGACTCAGCCAGGCCTGCGGCTGCACGGCATCGGCGAACGCCCCGAGGCCGCCTTCGCGCGAGGGACGAATGTCAACCGACTGCGGTATCTCTATACCATCATTGGGGGAGCGTTGGTAGGTTTTGCCGGCGCTGCCTTCTCGCTGAGCGTCAAGCTCGGCTGGAGCGAGGGCCACACGCGCGGCACCGGCTGGATCGCGCTGGCCATTGTGATTTTTGGAGGGTGGCATCCGTTCCGTGTCGCCTTCGGCGCGTACCTCTTCGGCGGTCTCAAAACGGTCGTGACATATATGCAGCGCGCGTTTCCCGGCGTGCCCGTTGTCCTGTTCAACACCACGCCCTGGGTGCTGATGATCGTGACACTGCTGCTGGTGAGCAGCGGAACCGTCGAGCGCCTGCTGGCAGTGTCGCCGCCGCCCGTGCGGCGCGTCCTGCGCGGCGTGCTGCGCTCCACACCGCCGGCAGCGCTGGGGACGACGTTTGTGAAAGAATGAGCGCTTCCACAGCCCACCATTTGACGCCCGAACCGCGATGCGATTATAATCCAGATATGAAGGGATGAAGGTTTATCTACGTTGATCACGTCAGGAAAGAGACCGCTATGGCCCAGACAGTGACCCTCCAATTGCCAGATAAGACACTGGAACGCTATCAGCGGGGTGCAGCCGCGGCCCGTAAGGTGCTAGAAGAGTTCATCGCGGAACGACTGGAAGAAGCCGCACCCCCTTCAATCGAAGGTCTGCCGTTTCCTCTGTCCGAAGAGATGAAGACGATGGAGGAACTCGACGACGCAGCTCTTTGGCGGATGGCGCGGAGCCAATTGCCACCTGACCGCCAGCGCCTGTACAGCCGCCTGCTGACTGAAAAAAGCCAGGGAACTCTCACACCACAAGCGGAAAAAACACTAAACTCGCTCGGTGAAGAGGCCCGTCGTCTAACCTTGAAGAAAGCTCACGCCTATATGCTCTTGAAATGGCGCGGGCACAACATTCCCTCTCGAGAAGCGTTGCAAAGCTCCGAATGAGCAAAGCGCACATTCCCCGGT
>JBHHTZ010000412.1:0-4246 GCA_046753605.1 Anaerolineae bacterium | reverse complement strand
GACGCCATCGACTTTGCGGTGGAGAGTCCCGAGCCGGCCCCCGAAGGGACCCTGGCGCATGTCTATTTCGAGGCGGAGTGCTAAATGGCCAGCAAAACGGTCGCCGAGGCGCTGCGCGAAGCCCTCCGTGAAGAGATGGCCCGGGACGAGCGGGTCATCCTTCTCGGAGAGGATGTGGGGAAGAGGGGCGGGGTCTTCAATATCACCCTGGGGCTATACCAGGAATTTGGCGACGGGCGTGTGTTCGACACTCCGCTGGCCGAATCCGGCATCGTTGGCGCGGCCATCGGTCTCTCCGTTGTGGGGTTCCGGCCGGTAGCAGAGATCCAGTTCGCGGCATTCGTCTACCCCGCTATGGACCAGATCATCAACGAGGCAGCCAGGATGCGGTACCGATCAGCCGGTGATTTTGGCTGCCCCATCGTTATCCGCATCCCCTACGGCGGTGGCACCGGCGGGGCTCTGTACCACTCACAAAGCGTCGAAGCCTTTTTCTGCCACGTCCCGGGCCTCAAAGTCGTCGCGCCGGCCACACCCTACGACGCCAAAGGGCTGCTGAAAAGCGCCATCCGCGATGAGGATCCGGTTATCTTCCTGGAGCACAAGAAAACCTATTTCATGCCTGGCCTGATCAACAGTGAGATGCCGGCCAGCGATTACGCGATCCCCATCGGCAAGGCAGACGTCAAGCGCGAAGGCGGCGATCTCACAGTCCTCACCTACGGCATGATGCTTCACGACACTTTGAATGCCGCCGAGGAGGTGAGTCGGGCGGGCATCGCAGCCGAGATCATAGACCTGCGCACCCTTTTCCCAGTGGACAGACAGACGATCCTGGATTCTGTGAAAAAGACCGGTAAGGTTCTCATCGTTCACGAGGACACGAAGACCGGGGGACTTGGCGGGGAGTTGGGTGGCATGATTGCTGGGGAAGCTTTCGAGTACCTCGACGGGCCGATCGTGCGGGTGACGGGGCCGGATGTGCCGGCCATGCCCTACAACCAGGGCATGGAGGGTTTCTTCATGCCTGATGTCGCGAAGATTGCCGGCGCCATTCGGGAACTGGCAGCCTACTAGAACGGGCGCCGCCGTCCCGAGTGAGGCCAAAGGGACGTGGACCGCATCCTTCGATACGGCCTCGACTCCGTCTCGGCCTACTCAGGATGCTGCATCCAGTCTCATGAGACACTCCAGTAGGAGCAAAGATGGGGACACTGCTTGCCACAAATCTGCTTACACGAATTGTCCTGGGATTCCGGGTCGAGGATTCGGACCTCCAGGCGCGGCTGCCGGCCCCCTGGCAGGTAACTTCGATTTCAAGGGGAGCCTTCAGGGGGGTGAACCTGCTGGTGATTTTCAACGACGCGCTGCTGAACCAGGATGCCGAAGGCAAGCCGGCCCCCGATGCAATCAACCGCTACGTGGGCTTCGTGATCCCCGCCACACCTCCCGACGCGGGTGAGCCGGCCAACTTCCCCGTTCGGATTCTGGCCGTCCACCCACAATCGATCCCCGGCCGGTACAGGACGTCGATCCAGGCTACCGCAAGGCGGCAGCAGGCGGTAAACGTGGTGGGTATCGAGACCGTCGTCACCGATCATTTCGAGTTTCGCGACGACGCCGGCGGCGAGGTCGTGCTCGATCTTCAATACCGGCGGGGAACTCCTGCTCGCGCCAAATCGCAGGTCAACGTGCGGTCCGCCGTCGAGCCGGCAATCCACCGGATTCACCAGCTCGATCAGTTAGTAGACGTCGTGAAGAGCTTGCCGGCCGGCATCGACCGGGTGCAACACTACCGGCTCCGCGTCACAGTGCCGGAACTAGGCGATCTCTTCGACAGCAAGGAGCAACTGGTGAGCATCGCCGTCAACCCGTGGCATCTGCGCCAGGTTTTCGAGCCGTAGGTCGCCAGGTGCCGGTCACTTCTGAAGTGACCGGCGCCTGGTGCAAATCACGGGCTCAGATTAGCCGGCCTCCGGGCCAGGGTAACAGTGACTGTCTGTGGCTGACCGTTCCGAAGAATGGTCAGGTCCATTTTGTCGCCCGGCTTCTTGAAAGCCACGTCGATCAAGAGATCACTGAAATCAGCAATCGGTTTCCCGTCGGCTTTAATGATCACGTCCCCGCCGACTGGCTGATCCTGGCTGGACGAACCTTGCAGGCCGGCTTCCGAGGCCGGGCTGTTGGGCAGCACCAGGTGGATGTAGGCCCCGCGCTGAGAGTCCAGGTTATTCAGCTCCATGATGGTTAGATCGACCTTCGTGCCGCTCACGCCGAGCCACGGCCATTCGTACGATCCTTTCTCGATGAGTGCCGGAGCCACAAGGTTGACGATGTTGGATGGGATGGAGAATCCAACGCCGGCGTTCGCCCGCGTGCCATTTGTCTGAATCTGTGCGTTGACGCCGATTACCTCGCCGGCCAGGTCCAGCAGTGGGCCGCCGGAGTTGCCGGGGTTGATCGCTGCATCGGTCTGAATAGCCTGGGGAATCGAGAAGTCCGTCAACGAGGGGATGATCCGGCCGACGGCGCTCACGATGCCTACAGTCATCGTTCCGCCAAACTCGAAGGGGTTGCCGATGGCGATGACCCACTCCCCCGGTTGCACCCGATCTGAGTCACCCAATGGGAGCGGATGAGCGCCTTCGGCGAGTTGGTCCACGCGGACGACTGCCAGATCGCTGTCGCCATCCGTGCCGATGACCTCCGCTTCAGCCTCGGTGCCGTCGTAGAACACGACAACCACGCGAGTAGCATCTGCCACCACGTGGTTATTGGTGACGATGTGACCATCATTGTCCAGAATGAATCCAGAGCCGGCCCCACCCCCGGTCAGTCCCCCGCGAGTGATCTGTACCCTGATGTTCACTACGCCGGGGTTGGTCTGGTCGTACAATGTCATCAGCGAGTCTGGACCGATCCCCGGTAGCTGCGGAGAAGATGGTATCTGTGGTGCTGGCTGCGACTCCGCACGCGGCGGCTGAGGGGCCAGCGTGGGGATCCCTTCGACAGCCTTCGTCACCACCGCCGGCGGCCCTTGGCTGATACCTGCCGTTTGCTCCGCCCGATTAAAGGCGAACAACCCGACAGCGGCAACCACGACCAAGAGCAGGATCAACAAGACACAACCCGCGCCGGCAATGAGTGCAACGCGTCTTCCATTCATCGATTCACCTCTCTAGAGTTGTATGAGTTTGCGGGGGCGGATACGCTTTTGAAAACTGACCTTATATCGGGGCTGCGGCAGGTATCTTATGGCGGCCGCCAGACCCACGACGAGCGGGCGGGGCCTATCTCGCCATAGGAACGGCGGTAAAGAATCCGAGATCAAGGAGAACATCGGTGACGATGAGAATCCCGATGGACAATGCCAAGAGAATCGAGCCGATCCAGAAGCTGCGGGCCGCATCGTCGTTGACACGTTCCACCCGGTTCCAATAGGCTTCCAGCTCATCTTCATCCCACGGATCGTGGATCTGGCTGGGTTGCAGGGACTGGAACATGCAATACAGTAGCAGGAATGCCCCGACAACAAAAAGGACCTCTGAGATGAGATCGGCAACCTTCAGAATAGCGTTCGGCTTGCCACTCTCGGATACAAACGCGGCGATGAACGCGGCAAAGAAGACGCCCAGGGCTGTGCCGGCCATGCCGGCCAGTGCCTGAGCTCGCGTCTCGGCGTGATTGATCAGCTCCAGATACACACTTAGCCGTTCAAGTGGGTCGAACCGCCCCCTGTCCCCCTCAGGAGCTTCCGACTCCGTTGCATGGTCGGGCATGGCATTGCGTTTCCTGTGATCGAGAACACGATCCATGTGATCGCTCATCTGCTGTGTCCTCCACGGTGGGTAGCTTGACTGCCAGTCGATATTATAGGCCGATACAGTTGAATACGCAAATCACCGTGGCCGGCCCACGGACCTCGACCACGCTCCTGGTTTGCCAGCCGGCCCCCCTTGTGCTACCATCTCCAACGCATGGTAATCAAACGGAAGCCAGTTGTGAGAAGCCATTTCCGAGGCGCTAGCGCCGGCATCAGCGTGCAACCTGAGAGCGTTTCTGAGATGTCTCACCAGTCAGCCCCAGGGTCCAGAGTGCATGGAACGGTTGAGTGACAGATCTGTCCCTTCGATAGGTCGAGGGGCCGCAGGACGCGGTGTAGGGCCGTGGCGGTTGACGTGGGTGCTGGCGCTGTGTTTGCTGGCCGGCCTCTTCGGCGGCGCGCTGGTCGCATTCGCCACGGCCC
>JBHHTZ010000411.1:0-4272 GCA_046753605.1 Anaerolineae bacterium | reverse complement strand
ACACTGCGTCACGGAGAACCCCACCGGCAACGGGCTGGGACCGGGCTACTCTGGCCGCAGCCAGTCCGAAGCAGATTCTGACTGGATAAAGGAGTCCATCGACCTCACGCCGTATGCCGGCCAGGAGGTCTTGATCCGCTGGGAGCAGATCACCGACGACGGCTACAACGCCCCCGGTCTGGCCATCGACGACGTCGCGGTCCCCGAGATTGGCTACTTCGAGGATTTCGAGACCGGTGATGGCGGCTGGGATACCAGCGGCTTTGTCCGCATCGACAATGTGCTGCCCCAGAACTGGGCGCTCCAACTGATCGAACTCAGCGACACGCCCCGGGTTCGCCAGATTCCCGTGTACGACGGGCGCGCCACGTTTAAGGTCGATCAGCGCGCAGTGCTGGCAGTATCAGCCATGACCCCCTTCACGACAGAGCCGGCGAGCTACACGATCTCGACGGATTGAGAGACGTCGACGCTCTCGCTCTTCTGAACCGGTGACTACCTGTAGCAGGACGAAGCACGACGGACGAAGAACGGATGATCACGCTTGTCGTTCGTTCTTCGTCCTTGGTCGGCGGTGCAAAGCTCTCCGATACTCTCTCGGTCTGGCCGTATTCATCGCGATTCTTCTCTCGCAACTACCAGCCCCGCCCGCCCACGCCGATCCGTCCATCGATCCTCGCTTTGGAGTCGTGCAGGCATACGAAGCCGGCGACGCAGCCGACGAGGTCGAAGTCGGCTGGGAGCGGTTGTTCTTCTCGTGGCCAGACATGCAGCCGGAGGGACCCGATCAGTGGGATGAGCCGTACTACGGGGACGCGGTCATCGACCGGGAGGTAGCGGCCGGTCGAGAATTGGTCGGGCTCCTCATCAACACCCCGCTCTGGGCGAGCGATGGCAAGACCTTTGCCTCTGTACCACACAGCCTGTATTTGCCCTACGACGACGCGGACAACACGTGGGGGCGATTTGTGGCCGGCATGGCCCGGCGCTATGCCGGCCGCATCGACCGCTGGGTGGTGTGGAACGAACCGGACATCTGGGACGAGGGGCATCCAGCGCACACCTGGGAAGGCAGCGTCGAGGACTACTACCGGCTGGTCCAGGTGGCCTACCTGGCCGCCAGGGACGCCAACCCCGATGCGAAGATCCACCTGGGCGCCTTCACCTACTGGTGGGATGTGAACTACGGCCGCCGGCCCTACCTGCTGCGCTTCCTGGACGTCGTCGCCGCCGACCCGACCGGGCCGGCGAACAACAACTACTTCGATGCAGCGACTGTTCATGCCTACTTCCGGCCCGAACAGGTGTATGATCTGGTGCAGTTCACGCGCCAGGCCATGCTGAATCGAGGCATCGACAAGCCGGTGTGGGTCAACGAGACCAACGCGCCGCCGTCCGATGACCCGGTAAATCCTATCAATGGGCCGTTGTTTCCCGTGCGCCTGGAGGAACAGCCGGCCTTTCTGATTCAGGCCTTCGCCATGGCGTTCGCCGCCGGCGCCGAGCGGGTCGAGGTCTACAAGATGTACGACGAGGCACAACTGTACAGCGGTGAGCCGTACGGGTTGGTACGCCATGATTTCAGTCGCCGGCCGGCGCTGCGGGCCTTCGACGCCATCACAGACCACTTCGCCGGCTTCACCAGCGCCACCTTGCGACGCATCGGCCCGGTCAATGCGGTGCGCCTCGATCGTCCCTCCGGCGCCACGACGGTGCTGTGGAATCGAAGTGGCGGGGATTTGCTGGTGCGACTACCGGCCGCAACTGCCGGCGCGTGGCTGGTGGATGGCATGAACCGTCAGCACATCATGAGGGCCACGGCCGGTGCATACTGGCTGCGGCTGCCGGGCACGATCTGCCGCCACAGCGACTGTTTCATCGGCGGGCCGCCGCGCCTGCTCGTGGAGGCCGGCCAACCACCGGACACCCCCATCGCTGTTCTGCCGTACCGACCCCAGAGGTGGGCCGGCGTTGCTCCACGGCTCATCCCGCGCTAATGCCCCGACCCCGTATTGGATTAGCCTGGGGGTTCAGCCCCAGGCGGGCGTTCTATTGTGCGGCATCAGTAGGCCGGCGTTAGCTCCGTGCGCGTGATACCGCCGCGATCCTGGTACGTTATTCGCCAGTGCGGCTTCCAGGCCAGCGCAAACAGGTCCACGTTGATGTCGCTCCGCCGGGGCGTCACCGGCATCTCCTCGAACTCCTCCAGAGCTTCGTCCCAGCGCTCGGTGATCACACTTGCCTGATCCCGCAACTCCTCCTCCAGTTCCGGAATCTCGCGCTGCAGGGCTTCCACTCTGTCGGCCGCTTCTTCCACGGCCATGCCACTTCCGCATTCACGGCATGACAGCTTCATGGAGATTGTAGCGTAGGCAAGTGCGCCGGTCAAACCCACGTCTGTCGCATCAGGCCGAGAATTCATTCATGGCCCGGCTTGACGCAACCTGCCTTACCCGCTAGACTTGGGCGTGATGCCTACCATCCGAGCTGTCACCTTCGATTTTTGGTCAACCCTGTACGTGCCGGCGGATCAGCAGCAATTCCTGGCGCTCTGCGAGGGCCGGGCCGCTCTGCTGGCTGATGTGCTGACCGAGGCCGGCTTCCCCTTTCCCCTCGACACCGCACGCGCTGCCTATCAGCCGACGACTGAGCTGGTGGGGCCGGCGACCACGTTGGGCGATACGGTTGATGCGATGTGCGAGCGGTTGGGTATCGAGCCGCCTCCAGCAGTGCGGCGCCAGATGGTGCGCGCACTGGACGAACTGGCCGGCCAGATTCGCTGGGCGCACGCGCCAGGCGCGCCGGCGGTGCTGCGCCACCTACGGCAGCACAACTACCTGTTGGGGCTGGTAGCCAACGCCTATTTCCCCTCGAGCCGTGTCATCCGCCAGGTATTGGGCGCTGACGGAACGCTCATGTACTTCCAGGCCTTCGCCTTCTCCGATGAAGTGGGTGTCTACAAGCCCGATCCGGCGATGTTTCGGCACGCCTTGTATCATCTCGATCTTGACACCCAACCCGGAGTTGTAGTTCACGTCGGCGACGACCCGGAGGCGGATGTGGCGGGGGCCAGGGCCGCCGGCCTCCACACCGTACGGTATGCCGGCTATCGGGACCGCCCCGCTTCCCCGGAGGCCGACGCCGTGATCCACGACTTCCGCGAATTGCCGGACATCATCCACAATTGGGCGGGGTGAGTAATCCCCCGTGTCGGGTGTTGGAGAGGATCAATCGGTGGTAGCAGGGGCTCGGAGGCCGGCAGTGCGCAGCACTTCGTCCAGCCACGCAGCATCATCCTCAGTCAGTTCAGGCGGGGGCGGCGGGCCGGCATAGTCCAGCAGGCGTTCGTAGCCGACCAGGGCGAAGCAGGACTTCACGGCGGCCTGCAAATCCAGGGGGACGTCGGGGTCGGGAGGCAGAAGGGGCACCGGTATGGCCGGCAAGGGATCGCGCAGAGCAACTGGCCATATCTGTGTGTAGGGCCGGCGCTGCACCCGGCTGAGGTAGATGTAGTAGGCGGCCGGGGGCGGCTCACCCAGCAACTGGATGCGCGTACCCTGGCGCAATAAGTCGATCTCCAGCAGGTGTGTGCTCGTCTGGAGCAAGTCCATACGTCGCTCAGCGTAGTCGCGCACACCCTCACCGTGCTTGTTGACCGGCGACAGTATCTCGATGATGGTCACCAGCCGGCGTTCCGCCACATCGCGGATTTCCACACTGAGCAGCGGCACCTCTTCAGGAACCGGGCTGGGAAGCTCCACCGGAGGTTTGGCAACGGCAACGCCGGAGCCAGCCGGCTCGGCAACTAAAGTGCCTGCGGGTGCAACGACGTGGACATCGGGGTAGAAGGTCCGCTGCGGCGGCATATCGAAAATGCCCAGCACCGGGCGGTCGAGCACATAGCGTTTCGCCAGCAGGGCCACGTACTTTGGCCGTAGCAGTGGCATGAGCTCAGCACGAATCGCGCCGGCCAAGGTCTCATGGAACTCTTGCCACATGTCGCCTTCGAGATAAGGATCCATGCCGGGGAACGGGGATGGCATTGCACGCTCCTTTGGACACCTCGGAACGTAACTACCCGGTCACCCTTGCGAAGGTTCGAATTGCCTTGCCAATAGAGTAGGCCTCGGCTTGCGAGGACACAGCCGGTCCAGAATTTGCTCGTGAACCTTCGCATGGGTTCATAGCACCTGGGTAGCTACCTCGGAACAAAGCTCAATGGTTACTACTCAGCCTTCCTGATGCCGGCGGTTGAAACCGCGCCTACCATTG
>JBHHTZ010000410.1:0-4275 GCA_046753605.1 Anaerolineae bacterium | reverse complement strand
CGTGGCGACTTGCAGATGCACACCGACGCCAGCGACGGCCACGACACCCTGGCAGCCATGGCCCGGGCCGCTGTGGCGAAAGGCTACGAGTACATCGCCATCACCGACCATAGTCAGGGCCTCGGCATCGTGCAGGGGCTGTCGCCTGAGCGGGTGCGAGAGCAGCGCAAACTCATCGACGCGCTCAATGAGGAGCTGGCGCCGTTCCGAGTGCTGGCCGGCATTGAGCTGGAGATTCGCGTCGATGGCACACTGGCGCTGCCGGATGACGTTCTGGCGGAGTTGGACATCGTCCTGGCCTCCGTCCACACCAGCATGCGCCAGGATCGCGAGACGATGACCCGACGGGTCGTGGCGGCGATGCACAGTCCCCACGTGGACATCATCGCCCACCCGACGGGCCGGCTCATCAACCAGCGCGACCGCCTGAACCTGGACTTCGACGCCGTGCTCCGGACAGCCGAAGAAACCGGCACAATCCTGGAGATCAACGCCCAGCCGAACCGCCTGGACCTGGACGGCGAGCACGTGCGCGCAGCCATCGAGGCCGGCGTGCTCCTGAGCCTGGGCACCGACGCCCACAGCACTGAGGGCCTGGGGGTGATGCCAATGGGCGTTGCCATGGCCCGGCGCGGGTGGGCGGAAGGCCGGCATGTGATCAACAGCCGGCCGCTGGAGCAGTTGCTGGAGATCCTTGGCCGGAAAGATTCCTGACCCGATTGCCCGAACAGCCGTGTCGTATTATAATAATGTCACGGAGGGAAATGGTAAAAAAGATGACACTCACCGCAAACGACCTACAGGACCTTGCGCGTCTGCTGGAGCAACATCCCCAGTCGCGGGCGCAACTCCGTACGTTGTTGATCACCGATGACCTGCAAACATTGCCGGAACGGTTCGACCGGCTGACCGGCATTGTCGAGCGACTGGCTGCGGACGTTCGCCAACTAACTGCGGACGTGCGCGAGCTGACTGCCAACGTTAGGGACCTGACCGAGGCCCAGAAGCAGATGCGAGATCGTCTAGACATGCTGGTGGGGTTCTTCCTGAAATCGCGCTATCGTGAACGCGCAGCCGGCTACTTTGGCCGCTGGCTGCGGCGGGCGCGCGCAGTGGATCCGGTGACTTTGGAACCTGCGCTGGAAGAAACGCTGGCCCACGAATCATTGACGAACGTGTACACCGTTGGGCCTGATGACGAGCTGACGGCTGAGGAGGTCATCCCCGGCTTTGCGGTACGTGTCACAGAATTGTTCGATTAACACCTATGCGGGCTTCTGGCACGCGCGCGGCGCAGTCGCAGCCCGCTGCGGAGATTATCTGTGGCTACAGGATCAAAGACTTTCACCTACACAGCCCAGCGCGGCGCTTATCTGAGCATCGTTGCGGCGTTCACCTTTCTCATCATAATCGAAGGCGGGGTTCTCGGCTTGCTGATCGCCGTGTTCGCGCCGGCTGGCCTGATCCGACTGGCACTCCTCGGCGCGATGATCGGTCTGTACCTCCTGCTCTTCGCCATGATGCTGTCGCCACTCACCACCCGTCACCGCCTCGACGCGTCGCACCTGCACCTCCGCTACGGATTTGACGTCAGGGCCGACGTGCCCCGCACAGCCATCACAACTGCGGAACCGACCCACGAGAAAGTGACCACATGGCAGGCCATGCGAGCGCAGTACGATGCCGATAGACAACGTGTCAAGGCCGCCTTCTCGGAAGAGGGCCAGGTGCTGCTGCGTCTCGACCGGCCCCGCCCGTTTCGAGTTGGTCCCTTCGGCGGCGGCCCGGCTGCCGAGATTCTGATCAACCTGGACGACCGCGAAGCATTTCTGGCCGCCATCGGCCTACCCACCACTGAAGACACGGAGACAAGGGGACAGGGAGACAAGGAGATATTACGGCAAACAGATACCCCCGTTGTCACCCCGTCTCCCCCTCACCTTGTCTCCCCCTCTCTCCCTCTCCCCCTCCCCTCCTCAGCCGCCGGCATCCGCACCCAGGGTCTCACCCGCCACTACGACGGCCTCATCGCCGTGGACGACCTGAGCTTGGCGATCCGGTCAGGCGAGGTTTACGGGTTCCTGGGGCCGAACGGCGCCGGCAAGACAACAACCATCAAGATGCTCGTCGGCTTGCTGGAGCCAAACGCCGGCCACGCCTGGATCGCCGGCCATGACATCTGGACCGAGCCGCTGCCGGCCAAAACCGCCCTGGGCTACGTCGCCGACCGGGCCATGCTCTACGCCCGACTGACGGGCCGGGAGTTCCTGGCATTCCTGGCCCAGATGCGCGGCATCCCCCGCGAGCAGGCGGACGAGCGCATCCAGGACCTGCTCAGCCTGCTGGAACTGAGTGATCGCGCCGACAGCCCATGCGGAAAGTACTCTTTCGGCATGAAACGCAAACTCGCCCTGGCTGGCGCGCTGCTGCACCGGCCGCCGGTGTTGATTCTGGATGAGCCGCTGAGCGGGCTGGACCCGCGCAGCGCCCGCCGGCTGAAGGACCTGTTCGCTGAACTGGCGGCCGGCGGCGCCACCATCTTCCTGTCCACCCACGACCTGGCCACGGCCGAGAGTGTTTGCCACCGGGTGGGCATCATCCACAAGGGCCGGCTACTCACGGAAGGCAGCGCCCACGACCTGCGAAAGCTCGCTGCCGCCCCCAGTCTGGAATCGGTTTTCCTGACCCTGACAGCCGAACAGGAGGAAGAACCCACATGAGCGTCGCGCGCGCGGCGTGGAGTGCATCCCTGCGGTCCGGCTGGAACGCCGTGCGCTACGATCCGCAAGCGCGCGTCACCTCGCTCATTGCGGTCGGCTTCGGTCTTGCTGTGGGAGTCTGGGGGGTACACAGGCTGGCCAGTCGGGCGCTGGTTTGGCAGGCCGGCGGACAGGCAACCCTGGCAGGGAAACTGTGGCTGTTGTCCCTGGCGGTGTGGTCTGGGCTGAGCTTCCTGGCCGTGCTCACATTCCTGCAACTTGGGTTCGGCGCCGACAGGTTCGCGCTGTATCTCACAGCGCCGATTGCCCCCGCCACTCGTTTTCGCATCCTGTACAGCCTGGTGCTGCTGGAAGGGCTGTGGAGTTGGCTTCCCTTGGCCGCCGGCGTGATGGCAGTGAGCCTGGCGCTCACGGTGGGATGGCCGGCTGTGCCATGGACAGCCCTGCTGATGGTCGGCGCGGGGTTTGCTGTGTGGTGCAGCGCCGTCGTGACTCTGCTACTGATCTGTTTCATTGCGCCGCACCGACGCAAGTGGTTTCGAGTCAGCGTTGTGGTGGGGCTGGGCGTGTTAACGCTCGCCACGGCCGGCCTTGTCATCACCCAAACTTCGAACCCGCCCTCGCCGTACCGCGCGACCATCCTGCTGGCTGCGCTCCTGGCCGCCGGCGTTGGGCCGCTGGCTGGCTGGGCCGGCCGACTCCATCGGACAGCGTTTCACATCATCGAAGGCCGCTCCGGAGCTAAAACGGCCGTCACCGTCCCCGGCATTCGGTTGATGAGCCAGTTGCTGGCCCGCAACCGCAGCCTGACCGGCGCGTTTTTCGTCAAGGGGGTGCTGAACCGGAGCCGCAACTCGCTGAGCTGGGCGCGCGTTGTGGCGATCCTGGTCTATCTGGCCCTCTACCCGCAAATCCGGTCAGCCGTGGCCGGCTACGGCATTCCAGACACGTTGGTCGTGGTCGGATACACCGCTCTGCTGTGCGTCCTCACGATCATCGATTCGGCGCCCAGTCCCATCGGCAGCGAAGGCAACCGGCTCACCCTCTACCTCACCGCGCCGTTCGAGATCGGCGAGATTCTCCGGGCCAAGCTGGTCCTCTTTCTGGGTCCGATTCTGCTCATGGGACTGGCGATCGCGCTGCTTCTGGGACGCGGAACCGGGTTGACTGACAGCGAACTGGGGATTGCCACTGTTGCCGTTGTTCTCATCCTGATCGGGGACACGGCGCTGCTCGTCTGGGGCAGCGCGTGGGATGAGGACCTGGACCTGGCAGTGGAAGGTGCGATGCAGACGTTGCTGCACGAAGAAGCGCCGATCACGGTGCGCCGACTGTGGCTCTTGAACCTGAGCCTGCTGCTGCTCGCGGTTGGGCTGACGCTGGTGTGGAAATTGCCGGCAGTGCTGGCGCTGCCGGCGCTGGTCCTGCTCGACGGGGTGGTGCTGGCCGTGGCGTGGCGGTTTAGCAATACCTACCTCCGCAGGCTGCTCGCTTTCTCCTGACCACCATGCCGGAGTTTAGGCGTTTCCAGGAAGATAATTGCCCCACTTCGCTC
>JBHHTZ010000409.1:0-4280 GCA_046753605.1 Anaerolineae bacterium | reverse complement strand
TGTGGTGACGACGTGTTTCCATGGGGCGGCCATCATCCTCCGGGAGTTGTTGCGTTAGGGCTTCCAGATCAGCGAGCATGGCTTCGATGTCGGCCACGTCAACATCTGTCCAATCTTCGGTGACAACGCGTTGACCGATAGGTGGTGTCCTGAGTTTGTCCAACGGCTGCAAAGTCATGATCTCACCTCCACAGGGCCTGTGCCCGGCTTCTTCTGCCGCATATTGTACCACGACATCCTCATTTGGCAAACTGCGCCGCCTCTGCTATAATATCCATCGCAAAACGGGGCGTGGCGCAGTCCGGTAGCGCGCTACAATGGGGTTGTAGAGGTCCCCGGTTCGAATCCGGGCGCCCCGACACGACGACCAGAGGACGCATCGCCATGATGCGTCCTCGTTCTATATCCCGCCTACGCGGTTGTTTGCCGGCCTCGTTTGTGGTATGATTGCAAAGTCAAACTACGTACAGTAGAGATGGAGTCACTGGTTAAATCATGGCGGTGCAAAGTCCCCTAGTCGATTCGGCGGCCGTTGACATGGATGTGAGCAACGATAGCCTCGCTCCGGGCGGCAAGGCACAACTGCATCTCGACGAGATTGCCCGAACTATCGGCCTGCTGGCGGACGTCAGCCGGGGCGATGTGCTGCTGTATGGTGTGGACGAGAAGAATCAGGTCTCTGTCGCCGCACAGGCGCGGCCCCACTCTGTGCCACCCATCCACGAGGCGGACGTAGCCGGCCAGGCTGCAACCCCGATCGAGAATCCCGCCGTCTTTCGGGCACTCAGCGCCGGCCAATATGTCGCCAGCAAACACAGCCAGAGCCCCCATGGCGCGGTGGTGGCTCAGGAGGTCTTTCCAATCGATTATGACGGCCAGGTGATCGGAGCCTTGAGCATCGAAAAGACGCTCATCGAGCACGAGCGCCATCAACACCGGGCGCGCGCATTTCAGACAGCCGTGCGGAATCTCCAATGGTGTGTCTCGAAGAACCTTATCCAGGACCTGGACGAAATGTCCTCCTTTGGGGAGTACGACGGCATCCTGGTTGTCGATGCGGCCCGCCATATCCAGTATGCCAGCGGCGTGGCCAATCTGCTGTATCGCCGGCTGGGGGCCACGGACCTGCTGCCCGGCAAACGTCTGTCGATCCTGCGCGACTCCGACGACAACCTGGTCGCGCGCGCATTGGACGCCGGCCGGTGCCTTGAGGAGGAAACCGAAGAGGGGGCCTTCATCTGGATAAAGAAGGCCGTTCCGCTGTATGGCCCCACTGGCTGGCGACACCGTCTGCGATGGGAATCCAACACCCCCCGGCTTTTCGGAGCCCTGTTCATGGTTCATGACGCTACAGAAGAGCGCAAGAAACAGCAACGCCTCAAGTTGAAGGAGGCTATGCTGGAAGAGATTCAGCATCGGGTAAGAAACAGTCTCCAGACCATTATCTCACTGCTTCGTATGCAGGCCCGCCGCGCCGAGTCCGAAGAGACACGCGCCGTGCTGGAGGAGAGCATCACCCGTCTTTTGAGCGTTGCAGCCGTCCATGATTTCCTGTATAACCCGGGGGACCGCATTGTTGATCTCAAGGCCCTGAGCAAGAGAATCCTGAACGAGACGGCTAAGGGAATCATCGCGCCCGGCAAGAAGATTGAACTGGCTCTGGAAGGTCCGACAGTCTACCTGCCGGCCCACCAGGCCACACCATGTGCGCTGGTCATCAACGAACTCTTGCTGAACGCGCTGGAGCATGGATATGCTGACCAACCTGGAGGCAAGGTATCCCTGACCCTGAGAGAGACCTACGACAAGATTATGATCGAGATTCAAGACGATGGCTCCGGGCTGCCCGACAACTTCGACGCTCGCAAGGACGGGAGCCTGGGACTTAGCATCGTCCGCTCACTGGTGGAAGATGGCCTGGCCGGCCACTTCGAATTGAAGAACCGCGATGGCGTCGCTGCCATCGTCACTTTCCCCAAAACCCCGACAGGAGATGAGTCATGGACCGAGCTCGAATAGTCATCGCTGAAGACGACGACGTCACCAGAAAAGACTTACGTGAGATCCTGGAAGACCTGGGATATCTCGTTGTCGGCGAGGCACGCGACGGCCGCAGCGCCACAAACCTCGCGCAGGAACTGAAACCGGACATCGTTATCATGGACATCCAGATGCCGGGCATGGACGGGATCGACGCCGCCCAACTGCTCACGGAGCAGCGAATTGCACCGGTCTTGCTGTTAACCGCATATTTCGACAAGGCGAAAGTTGAGCGGGCCAAAGAAGCCGGCGTCATCGCCTACCTGGTGAAACCTTTCAGCGAGTCGGACCTGGAGCCGGCCATCGAGGTCGCCCTGTCCCGATTTGAAGAGCTGCGGGCGCTGGATGCCGAGGTACAACGCCTCGAAGAGACGCTGGAGGTCCGCAAGCTCGTTGATCGGGCCAAGGGCATCCTGATGGATTCCCAGAACCTCACCGAGTCAGAGGCTTTCCGCAAGATCCAGAAGATGAGCATGGACACCCGCCGGCCCATGAAAGACATCGCCCAGGCCATCATCATCACCCACGAAGTCGGCGGCTAACCGTGACAGGTTAGAAGGTTGCACGTTGAAGGTTGGGGGTTCTTCCGGCCGTCCGGCCGCCCAGCCATCCGCCCGGCAAACCGAGACTTCCCAATGACCACCGAGCGCGAATTGCAGCTTAGGCTCGCCCAAAAACGGGCACAACTGGCGGCGCTGCGGGAGATCAGCCGGGCCATCAATGCTGCCTGGGACCTGGACACAACCCTGGATCTCATCACACGCACCACAGCCCGCGTGATGGGCATGGACTCATGCTCCATCTACCTGTTGGACCCCGCCGGCACACACCTGGTCCTGGCCGCAACCACTGGCTTGGACCCAGCAGCCGTGGGTCGGGCGAAGCTGGCCCTGGGGGAAGGGGTGACGGGCTGGGCTGCGCTGCACGGCGAGCCGGTGGCGCTGGGCGCGGCAGCCGAGGACCCGCGCTTCAAGTACCTCCCCGACACCGGCGAAACCCGCTTCCAGTCGCTGGCAGCGATGCCCCTCGTCAGCGGCGATCATATCGTCGGCGCCATCAACATTCAAACCACGGCTGAATACAGCTTCAGCCGGGACGAAACGGAGCTGCTGGGGCTGGTGGCAGACCTGGCAGCCGGCGCTCTGGAACGCGCCCGCTTGTACGACGACTTGCGCCGGCAGGTCCGAGAACTGTCGGCCCTGGCCGAAACCAGCCAAACACTCACCGGCCCGATGTACCTGGACGAGATGCTCCAGGTGATCGTCGAAACGACGGCGCGCACCATGAACGCCGCCGACTGCTCGCTGGCGTTGATCGAGGATGGCCGGCTCCGCCTGTGGGTCACCCAACACCCACGTGAGGGGATTCCCGAAGAGGTCGCCATCGGCGAAGGCCTGATGGGGCACGTTGCCGCAACGGGAGAAACCCTGATTATCCCCGATGTGACCCGGGACCCCTGGGCAGCGAAGTCGGATTGGGCGGTGAGCCACGGCCTGGTATCAATGCTGGCCGTCCCGCTGCAGGTCCGCGAACGCACTATCGGCGTGCTGGCCTGTTACACCGACGCGCCACGGGAATTCAGCCCGGACGACATCACGCTGTTCTCGACCCTGGCGAATCAGACGGCCCTGGCCATCGACAACGCCCAACTGGCCGTGCAGGCCGTTGTTGTGCAGGAGATGCACCACCGCGTCAAGAACAATCTGCAGAACATCGCCATGCTGCTCCGCCTCCAGTTGGGTGACACGAAGGTGGCCGGCGCTCGGCAGGCGCTCACCGAAAGCATCAACCGCATCCTCAGTATCGCCGCCGTTCACGAACTCCTCTCTCGGGAGGGCCTGCGCCGGGTCGATGTGGACGAGATGGCGCGGAGAGTGGCCCTCGGTGTGGCACAAAACATGGCAGCCGGCGAGCGGGGCATCGAAGTAGTCGTCACCGGCACGCAGGTCTCGATCCCATCACAGCCGGCCACGGCCCTGGCGCTGATCATCAACGAACTGATCCAGAATGCGTTGGAGCACGCCTTCCAGGGCAGACCGCGCGGCCAGGTTGAGGTGAACATCGACTCGGCCGATGATTACATCCTGCTCCAGGTCATGGACGACGGAATCGGGCTGCCGCCGGCCTTCGACCCGTTAGTGGATGGCAACCTTGGACTGGAATTGGTGCGAACACTGGCCAGCGACGACCTGAACGGGGAGTTCGACATGACCAGCGACAAAGGTACGCGGGCGGTTGTT
>JBHHTZ010000408.1:0-4280 GCA_046753605.1 Anaerolineae bacterium | reverse complement strand
AAGGGTCGGCGGGCTACGAAGCTGCGCCCCATCAATGGGGCTTTTCCGCCCGAAACGGGGCCTCAGCCCGATTCATCGGGCGCTGCTGGGTAGCACGGGCACTTCATGCCCGTGCGGGCGCCGGCTGAGAAGCAGTGCGCTGTTACCGGATTATTTTCTCAAGGTTCATCATCGGGCGCTGCTGCGTAGCACGGGCACTTCATGCCCGTGCGGGCGCCGGCTGAGAAGCAACGCGCTATTACCGGATTGTTTTCTCAAGGTTCATCAATGCTCCGCGTGGCTCGGACAGATGCATTCGTCAGGGTCCCCCATAGATCGAGAGATCTGGGCTCTCCGCCAGCCACCGGCCTAACTCTGGATCGCTGATCGGGATCATGCCGGCCATTCGTTCTACCGCCGCCAGAGCGATCCGGTTCCCTCCCGGCGTGCGCGGCGGATCTTCGGGATGGGGTTCTAGCTCATCAAGAGAGGCTGGGATTGGATCCCCTTCGCACTTCACCCCAACAACCGCGTGCTGAGTTCTTGCACTTGGGTGGTGTGGCGTGTCAGGTCGGTGAGCAGGCGCGCGACGTCGCTGCCGTAGCCCAGCCGGCGGGCCAGGAATGCAAACTCCTCGCTATCTGCCGGCGGGACCGTCAGGTCTTTGGCGTTGCCACGCACCATGCGCAGTGCGTCGATCAACCGGCGTAGAAAGGCGTATGCCTGGTGCAACTGCGCGAAGTCATCGGACGACAGAATACCGGCGGCTGCCAGCGCCGCCATCGTCCGGTTGGTGTTTGTCGAGCGCAGATCGGGGTCTTCGTGTCCATGTGTGATCTGTAAGCCTTGCACGATGTATTCAGCGTCTACCAGCCCGCCGGGGCTGTACTTGGCGTTGATCGTGCCGCCGGCCACAAGATGCCTGAGCTGCCGCTCGCGCATGGCCCGCATGGCGGCGACGTCGAACGGCTCGCCGGTGTAGACGAAGGCGTCGCGCAGGATGACGACCTGCCCGCCAAACGCCAGGTTGCCGGCAACCGGACGTAGTTTGACCAGTGCCTGGCGCTCATAATCCCAGGCCGGCCCGTCCGGGGCGAAGTAGCGGCGGAAGGATGCGAGCGACACGGCCATGCTGCCGGCGCTGCCGTACGGGCGCAGCCGCAGGTCCACCTCGAAGATGCCCTCCCGCTTCGCCCGGATCGCGCTGAGAACCGCCTGTACCAGTTTCTCAAAGTATTCGGCCGTGGTGATGACGCGCGGCCCTGTGGTTTCACCGTTGCCAGCATAGAGAAACATCAACTCAATATCCGAGGCGAACCCGAGCTCGCGCCCGCCGAACTTACCCAGCGCGCAGACGCTCAGAGGGGAAGGACTGCCGTCCTCCAGACACGGCAGGCCGAACTCGGCGCCCAGCTCCTCGTCGCACAGACGATGGGCAGCCTCTATGACGACCTCCGTCAGCTCGGTGAGTTCCTCTGAAAACTGCCCAAACTCCGTTGTGTGTCCCAGAATGTGCCGCATATCAATGCGGAACATCTCGCGGTCTTTGAAGGCATTGAGAGCAGCCTGACGCGATGCTCCGTCGGACTCTACCTGCACGTCTGATTCCAATTCCGCCTCCAACTGCGCTCTGGATTTGGCAGTGGCCAATGCATCTATATCACGGACGACCGGGAACAGATTGGCATATTGCATGCGCAGAAAATCATCCCACAGGAAATCGCTGACCCCCAGGAGTTGCGCCAGAGCTGCCAGCACCTCGGGGTGTTCCAGCGAGGCGAGCTCGTTGGGCCAGTCCGGGCGCATGAACAACTGCCCAAGAAACTCACGGAAATGAAGCAGGGCAGATTCCGGGTTGGGGGAGCGCGGGAGCAGGTGGGTGAAGTGTTTGACCAGGACTGTGGCGGCGCGCAACTCTCGCTCCTTCTCAGGGGCGGTGATCTTTCGCCCGTGTGCGTCGGTGACGTAGAGCACGTCGTGCACGCGGTCCCCCACGGAGTCAATGGTCATGCGGGCAATGTGGACGCCGTTGAGGGCCAGCGCGTTGGCAAATTCGTAGAGGAATCCCACGGTGTCGGGTGCGCCAATGCGGAGGACAGTGTAGCGGTCGGAGGTGGTGTTGTCGACTTCAACGTCGATGGGATAGAGCGTCGTGGTGGTGTCTAGCATCTCGTGCAGGGCGACAGCAACGCGCTTGACCAGCGCGCCCTGGGCCTTGCGCTGGTTGCCGGCCTGGAGCGGGCGCAACAAGATACTCAGTTCGGCGGCGTAGCGCGACCACACGTTCTGCGTGACCTGCCCCAACACCGGCTGAACCGTAAAAACGTCCACGATTTTCCGCTGCGAACGTCTGAGTATCGTCTTGGCCAACTGACCTCGTCGCTGACGGAGCCGGCGGCGGGCGAGGGCCGTTGCAGATGGCGGCGCGGCCGACGGTTCATACGTGAAGACGTGCCCGTCCAGGATGGTGAACCCGTACACAAACAACAGCCCGCAGATCAGCGAAAGCTCGCCCAGGTAATCATACCCGACGACTGTCACACGCCAGCACCCGTCGTCCAGCGGCGCTGCGTCCACCTCAACCAGGTTGTGCTCGCTGAGACGAGCCGCCAGTTCGGCATGATGCCCGATCTCGTCCTCGCTGAAAGTGGTCGTGTAGGATGGGTCCATGCGCTCAACGTGCCGGCGGATGTCCCTGGCCTGAATCTGGGGGTCAGCCAATACTTCCACGTTGTTGCTCCCTAGATACCGGTTGTAAACGGCGCGGATCGCCTTGCCGTGTTGCTGATAGCGCGCGAGGAACTGGGCGCTGGCGTCCGCACCCTGAAAGCCCAGCCGACGAGCCAGATGAGCAAGTTCGTTGGGGTCATCTGGCAGGCTGGAGGTTTGTTGATAGTGCATCAGTTGCAGGTAATGCTCAACGGTACGCAAGAAGGTGTAACCATCTGCCAGCGCGCGGTAGTCGTTCACGGAGAGAAACCCGCCGGCGAAGATCTGCTCCAATGCGTCCAGCGTCTTTCGCCGGCGAAGTTCGGGGTGTTTCGCGCCGTGCACAAGTTGCAGGTACTGAGTGACGAATTCGACGTCGCGGATGGAGCCTTCGCCCAGTTTGACCTCGCCCCAGCCGCGCCCATGCCGGCGCAGGTGGGCTTCGGTGCGCTGCTTCATCTCGTGCACATTCTTGCGCACCGCTTCGGCAGTTGCCTCGAAGAGCAAGGGCGCTGCCCGGTGGAGGAATTCGTCGCCGGTGGTAGCGTCGCCGGCGATTGTCCGCGCTTTGAGCAGCGCCTGCTTCTCCCACAGCCGCGCGTGCCGGCGCAGATAGGCGATGTGCCCATCGACAGATGTTACCAGCGCACCAGTCCGTCCCCAGGGGCGGAGGCGCATGTCCACGCGATAGAGGAATCCCTCCGCCGTGACACGGGCCAGGGCCTCAATGAGCCGTTGGCCGAGTCGCTGGTAAGCTGCGACATTGTGCGACGCGATGAACAGCAGGTCGATGTCCGAACTGTAGTTGAGTTCCTCGCCACCGAGCTTACCCAGTGCGATCACCGCAAAGCTGTCTGGCGCGATGCCCGACTGGCCGGCGGCGATGGTGAGGCAGGTCTGCACCAGGCTATCGGCCAGGCGCGAGAGTTGCATCGTCGCCGTTGGCATGTCCCACCGGCCGAAAAAGCCGGACGCGCCGATGCGCAGCAGCTCCCATCGTTGGAAACGTCTCAGAGCATCGAGCTGACCGTCGAGAGTCGCGAAGGGTGTCGCGGCTGCCTGCGCCTCTGTGCAGAGCTGTTCTGTGTTCTTGGCCTGCGCCAGGTCCTTGCGCTTCATGAGCCGCTCAAAATATTCGGGATTGCGCAGGAGGATTTCGGTGAGGAATTGGCTGCCGGCGAAGAGTGTGACCAGCATCTCGACCGCACGCGGGTTGCCGGCCAGGTAGCGGAACAGGGCCGGGGCGTCAGCGACGCTGTGTGCAAAGCGCTCAAGGTTGATCAGCACGCGGTCGGGGCTGGCGGCGTTTGTCAGCGCCATTGACAGGTAGGGGAGACAGTCGGCCAGCGCCGGCTGTACTTGGGGGTTGTCGGCGATGCGCTCCAGGCTGCGGCGGGCCGCGCGCCAGTCGGAGAACCCGACGGCGTTGAGTAGAGCAGCCGCTGCGCCATCACTCAACCGCTCGCCCAGCACCAGGTCGCGGTAATGGTCGCCGGCATTCGGTGTCAACTCTGCCGCTTCAGGGTCTGACCGGATGGTCTCTTCAAACATCATTGGTGCTGGTTGATGATTTCCTGGGCCACCCGGCGGAG
>JBHHTZ010000407.1:0-4281 GCA_046753605.1 Anaerolineae bacterium | reverse complement strand
ACCCCGTCGATCTTCACGGGAAGTCCTTCCTTGAACTCCAGGGTGACGTAGCGCGGTTGGTCCGGTGCATCTTCGGGGTCGACGGTGAGGGTAAACACGTCCTTGCCGGGCTCATTCCAGGGGTCTTCCAGCGGGCCGCCCTCATGGCTCATGTGCCACATATTTCGGTCGCGGCTGTAGATAGACTTCTCCGTAGCAGCCACCGGCACATCATGGGCTTTGGCGTAGGCCAGCGCGTCCTCGCGGGACCGGATGTCCCATTCCCGCCAGGGTGCGATCACCTTGAGCTTTGGGTTCAGCGCCTTGTACGTCAGCTCGAAGCGCACCTGGTCGTTGCCCTTGCCGGTGCAGCCGTGGGCCACGGCGTCGGCGCCTTCTATCTCGGCGATCTCGACCTGCCGGCGCGCGATCAGCGGCCGCGCAAACGACGTCCCCAGCAGGTACTTGCGCTCGTACACCGCGCCGGCCTGCAGCACGGGCCAGATGAACTCCGTCACAAACTCGCGCCGCAGGTCGTCGATGTAGACCTTGCTGGCTCCCGTGGCCAGCCCCTTCTCCTCCAGCCCCTCCAACTCCTCCCCCTGGCCGATGTTGGCCGAAAAGGCAATCACCTTGCAGCCATAATTCTCCTTCAGCCAGGGCACAATCACCGACGTATCCAGACCGCCGGAGTACGCCAGTACCACTTTTTGGATCCGATCTCGCATTGCTCATACCTCCTTCGTTAGTGACCAGTGACCAGTGATCAGTGATCAGTTACTTCAGCCACCGATCACTGATCACTGTTTACTGTTCACTGATCACTGGATTTCCTGTAGGCATTGCACGGTGAGTGTGTTCTCTTTCAATGCCTGGATGCCGTTGACAGCGGCGCGGGCAGCCGACATGGTGGTGATCAGGGGCACGCCGGCCTGGATGGCGGCCAGGCGAATGGCCAGTCCGTCGCTGTGGGACGTGGTTCCCAGCGGCGTGTTGATGATCAGGTCGATCTGGCCGGCGCGGATGGCGTCCACCACGTGGGGTGAGCCTTCGCTGACCTTGTTGATGGTCTCTACAGTCATGCCAATCCGCCGCATGAAGTCGGCTGTGCCTCGGGTTGCCATCAACTGAAAGCTCATGCGGCTCAGGTCGCGGGCGATTTTCAGCGCCGTGCTCTTGTCGAAGTCGTTTACGGTGATCAGCACGGCGCCGCTCAGGGGGAGCGCGTCGCCGGCTGCCAACTCTGCCTTGGCGAAGGCTTGCCCGAAGCGCCGGGCATGCCCCATCACCTCGCCGGTCGAGCGCATCTCGGGACCCAGGCGGGCATCGACGCCGGGGAACTTGCGGAAAGGCAGAACCGCTTCCTTCACGAAAAAGCCGTCCACCTTTGGCTCCTCGGTGAATCCGATCTCCTCCAGGGTCCAGCCGGCCATCACCTGAGCCGCGATCTTCGCCAGCGGGACGCCGGTCGCCTTGCTGACGTAGGGCACAGTGCGCGAGGCACGCGGGTTCACTTCCAACACGTAAACGATGTCGTCCTTGATGGCGTACTGCACGTTCATCAGCCCAACGACGCCCAGCGCCTTGCCCAGCATCTGCGTGTACTCGCGGATGATGCTCAGGTGGTACAGGCTGACCTTGTACGGCGGCAACACGCAGGCCGAATCGCCGGAGTGCACGCCGGCCTCCTCGATGTGTTGCATCACCCCGCCGATCACGACCTGCTCCCCGTCAGCGACGGCATCCACGTCTATTTCGAAAGCGTCTTCCACGAACCTGTCGATGAGGACCGGGTGTTCGGGCGCTGCTCGCACGGCCTCCGCCATGTACCGATCCAGGTCATCTTCGCCGTACACAACCGCCATGGCCCGACCGCCCAGCACGTACGAGGGTCGCACCAACACCGGATAGCCGATATGAGCGGCCACCTGCCGGGCCTCAGCCGGCGAGCGGGCCATGCCGTGGGCCGGCTGTGGGATGCCCAGCTCGTCCAGCAACGCGCCAAACCGCTCCCGATCCTCGGCCACGTCAATGGCATCGGGCGATGTGCCCAGGATGGGAACGCCGGCCGCCGCCAGACTCTGCGCCAGCTTGAGCGGGGTTTGGCCGCCGAATTGGACGATTACGCCGAGAAGAGGATATTGGATATTGGATATTAGAGATTGGAGATTGGAGATTGAGGTCCGTTTTCCATTCAGTTCCGCTTCTACGACGTTGAGCACGTCCTCCAGGGTCAGCGGCTCGAAGTACAGCCGGTCCGACGTGTCGTAGTCGGTGCTGACGGTTTCCGGGTTGCAGTTGACCATGATAGTCTCGAAGCCCATCTCTGCCAGGGCGAAGGCGGCGTGGCAGCAGCAATAGTCGAACTCAATGCCCTGGCCGATCCGGTTGGGGCCGCTGCCCAGGATGATGATTTTGGGCCGGTCGGTGGGGTCTGCCTCGTCCTGGGTCTCGTAGGTGGAGTAGAGATACGGCGTGTACGCCTCGAACTCGGCGGCGCAGGTGTCAACACGATGGTAGACGGGGCGGATGCCCAGGGCGTGTCGGCGCGCCCGCACCTCGCCTTCGGCACAACCCCAGAGCTGGCCCAGTTGCTCATCCGAAAAGCCAAAGCGCTTCGCCTCGCGCAAGAGATCAGCCGGCGCCGTCCCCAGCGCGTGACCACACAACTCACGCTCCAGCCCGATGATCTCCTCCATCTGCCACAGGAACCAACGGTCGATGCCGGTCAACTCATGCACCTCTTCCACAGACATGCCGGCCCGCAGCGCATCCCCAACCGCAAAAACCCGCCCCGGACTCGGCGCCTCTAGAGCACGGGTGCGGAAGTGAGGGGGTGAGGGGGTGAGGGGGAGACAAGGAGACAGGGAGATCTTCTCCCCTTCTCCTTTTTTCCCCTCTCCCTCTTCCCCTCTTCCCCTTTTCCCCTTTTCCCCTTTTCCCCTATCCCCTCCTATGCTCTCCAGCCCGCTGACCCCAATCTCCAACGACCGCAACCCCTTCTGCAACGCCTCCTTGAACGTTCGCCCGATGGCCATGACCTCGCCCACGGAGCGCATCTGGGTATCCAGGGTGGCCGGCACGCCCGGAAACTTGGCGAAGTCCCAGCGTGGGATTTTGACGACCACGTAGTCGATGACCGGCTCGAAGGAGGCCGGCGTTTCACGCGTGATGTCGTTGGGAATCTCGTCCAGCGTGTAGCCGACGGCCAGTTTGGCGGCAATCTTGGCGATGGGGAAGCCCGTCGCTTTGGACGCCAGGGCCGACGACCGCGACACGCGGGGGTTCATCTCGATGACCACCATGCGCCCGGTGGCGGGATCGACGGCGAACTGGATGTTGGAGCCACCGGTCTCGACGCCCACCCGCCGGATCACCTGGCGTGCCCAGTCCCGCATGCGCTGGTATTCCTTGTCGGTCAGCGTGATGGCCGGCGCAACGGTGATACTGTCGCCGGTGTGGACCCCCATGGGGTCCAGGTTCTCGATGGAGCAGACCACGACAAAGTTGTCCGCCCCATCGCGCATCACCTCCAGCTCGAACTCTTTCCACCCGATGACCGATTCTTCGATGAGCACGCGGCCGACGGGGCTCTCCTTCAGCCCGCGTGCCGCGATGTCGCGGAGCTCGCGTTCGTCATGAGCCACCCCGCCGCCCGACCCTCCGAGGGTGAAGGACGGTCGCACGATCACGGGGTAGCCCAGGTGGCCGGCCAGCCCCAGCGCCTCGTCCACCGATGCTGCGATGCCACTCTGAGGCACGTCGAGCCCGATTTCCCGCATAGCATCTTTGAACCGTTGGCGGTCCTCGGCCAATCGCATGGCTTCGAGGCCGGCCCCGATCAACTCGACGCCGTACGTTTCCAGGGTGCTGGCTGCCCCCCTACCCCCCCAATTCTGGGGGGAACTGAACTCCCCGCAGGTTGAAGGAGCACCGAACTTCCCCCAGGTTTGGGGCGCCGGGGGGGCCGCCAGTTCCACAGCCAGGTTCAGCCCTGTCTGCCCGCCAACGGTTGGCAGCAAGGCATCCGGTCGCTCGCGGCGGATCACAGCCTCCAGCATTTCGGCCGTCAGCGGCTCGATGTACGTCCGGTCAGCCAGTTCCGGGTCGGTCATGATGGTGGCCGGATTGGAGTTGACCAGCACCACTTCGTACCCCTCGTCACGCAGCGCCTTGACGGCCTGCGTGCCGGCGTAGTCGAACTCGCACGCCTGGCCGATCACAATGGGACCGGAGCCGATGATGAGGATTCGTTGGATGTCTGTTCGTTTCGGCATTGGTACTTGTCAGAAAGCGAAAAGC
>JBHHTZ010000406.1:0-4293 GCA_046753605.1 Anaerolineae bacterium | reverse complement strand
TGGAGTTGGACCCGACGGAGGTGCGTGGGGTCGGTGGGTTCTACCATCTGTTCTATTTTCACCCGATTGGCAAGCACACGGTGCGCGTATGCGACGACATTGTGTGTGCCTTGAAGGGGGCCGACAGGTTGCTGGATCACGTGTGTGACAGACTGGACGTGGAGGCCGGCGAGACGACGGCCGACGGCGAGTTCACGGTCGAGCGCACCGGCTGGTGCGTCGCCGCGTGTGACCATGCGCCGGCGGTCCTCATCGACGACGTCTATTTCGGCCCGGTCGATGAGGCGCAGTTTGATGAGATGATACAGCGTCTGCGCGCCGGCTGGCAGCCTGAGGTGGACGAAGGGGTTGAGGTGGGGGTTGTATCAGAATAGCTGCCAGAGGGCTTTGTATGATGTTGACTGAATATATCCGTGCCGCCGTGCGTCGAGCGACATACGAGATTCTGTCAGATGGCACGTTCTACGGAGAAATCCCTGCCTTTCAAGGCGTGTACGCGAATGCAGAAACGCTCGAAGGGTGCCGCGAGCAGTTGCGGGAGGTTTTGGAAGGCTGGATTGTTCTGGGATTGCGTCTGGGGCACTCGTTGCCTGTTGTTGAGGGTATAGATCAGGCGGTTCAACAGGAGCCTGCGTAGTGCCACCGCTCGGTTCGGTCCCATCAAGAGGAGGAAACTGATCCGCTATCTCAAAGAACTTGGGTTTGTGGGTCCGTATGCGGGGGGCAAACACCAGTACATGGTCAGGGGAGAGCTCAAGCTGGTGATTCCCAATCCCCATCAGCGCAATATTAGCCTGTATTTTCTGGTCAGGATCTTGCGGCAGGCTGGGATTGATCGAGAGGAATGGGAACAACTCTGAAATATCACCGATGAAGGGTTCCTCAGTGAAAGAACACATTGTTCTCCGAGATTTGGACACACCCAATATTGACGACATCGATGTTTACATGGCGCACGGGGGCTACGAGACCCTGAAACGGGCGCTCAAAGAGATGTCGCCGGCTGACGTGACCCAGGTGGTGGCGCAGTCCGGGCTGCGGGGCCGGGGCGGGGCCGGCTTCCCCACCGGCCGCAAGTGGATGTTCCTGCCCAAGGGTGTGTTCCCCCGCTACCTCGTCGTAAACGCCGCCGAGGGTGAGCCAGGCACTTTCAAAGACCGCCAGATTCTGGAGCGCAACCCCCATCAGCTTCTTGAGGGGATCATTCTGACGCTGTATGCTATCGAGGCTGAGGGTGCCTACATCTACATGCGTGGTGAGTACTTGAAAGCTCTGTCGCAGGTGCAGAGGGCCATCGATGTGGCGCATGAGCGCGGGTTCCTGGGGGACAACATCCTGGGAACTGACTTCTCGTGTCGAGTCTACCTCCACCGCGAGGGTGGGGCATACATCTGCGGTGAGGAGACCGCGCTCCTGAACTCACTGGAGGGCCACCTGGGGCAGCCGCGCGTCAAGCCACCGTTTCCGGCGGTCAAGGGGCTCTATCAAAAACCGACCATCATCAACAATATTGAGACGCTGACCAATATTGCGCCCATCGTGGAGAAGGGTGCGGATTGGTTCCGCAGCTTCGGCACGGAGCAGAGCCCTGGCACGAAGGTTTATGCTCTCAGCGGCCACGTCCGCCGGCCCGGCAACTACGAACTCCCCATGGACATCACCCTGCGCGAACTGATCTACGAGTATGGCGGGGGTGTGCCAGGTGATCGAGAGATCAAGGCGGTGATCCCTGGCGGTGTCTCAGCTCCGGTGTTGACCCAGGAGCACCTGGACATAACAATGGATTTCAACTCCCTCATGGAAGTGGGCTCGATGCTGGGGTCCGGCGCCGTGATCGTGTTCGACGAGACCACCGACATGGCCTGGGTGGCCCATCGGATCATGCGCTTCTTCAGCCAGGAATCGTGCGGCAAATGCTCTCCCTGTCGGGAGGGCACCTATTGGCTGGTCAACATCATGACCGACGTGTTGCGTGGCACGGGTCAAGAGTCGGATATCGCGTTGATGGAAGCGGTCGCCAATCAAATCAAGGGCAACACCCTGTGCCCGCTCGGCGATGCGGCTGCCGGTGGCCCGGCTCTCTCCACCCTAAAGCATTTCCGTGAGGACTACATGGCCCATGTTCCAGTGATCAGTAACCAGTAATCAGTGATCAGTCTGATTACTGATTACTGGTTACTGATCACTGATTACTGATCACTGATCACAGGTAGTTGGTTGTAGAATGTCTGACGATAACGAGAAGCTCATCACAGTCATCATCGACGGCACGGAAGTTCAGGCGCTGGCCGGCATCATGGTCGTTGAGGCGGCGAAGCGGGCCGGCATCGAAATTCCCGTCTTCTGCTATCATCCCAAGCTGACGCCGGTTGGCATGTGTCGCATGTGCCTGGGCGAGGTGGGCACACCCAGCCGAGATCGGGCGACGGGCGAAGTCCAGGTTGATGAGGATGGGAACCCTGTCATTCGGTGGTTCCCCAAGCTGCAAACCACCTGCACCACCCAGGTCTCCGACGGCATGGTTGTCCGAATGCAGTCGGAACGGGTGGAACTCGCACGTCGCGCGGTGCTGGAGTTCTTGCTGTCGAGCCACCCGCTGGATTGCCCCGTGTGCGACAAGGGCGGCGAATGCCCGCTGCAGGACCAGACCTACTCCTACGGCCCGGGCCGCAGTCGGTTCGATTATGAGGACAAGTTTCACTTCGAGAAACCGATACCGCTGGGGCCGCTGATTGCGCTGGACCGAGAACGGTGCATCCAGTGCGCCCGCTGTACGCGGTTCCAGGACGAGATCGCTGGCGACCCTGTGTTGAGCTTCGAGAATCGCGGTCGTGGGATGGAGATCGTCACATATTCCGATCCGCCGTTCAACTCGAAATTCTCGGGCAACACAACCGACATCTGCCCGGTCGGCGCGCTCACCAGCCGCGATTTTCGATTCCGTGGCCGCGCCTGGGAGTTGAAAAACACGCAGAGCGTTTGTCCGCACTGTTCTGTGGGCTGCAACATCATCGTCGGGCATCGATCCGGCGAAATCCGGCGCATCATGCCTCGCGAGAACGATGCGGTCAACGAAATCTGGATTTGCGACAAGGGGCGGTTCGGGCACCATTTCGTCAACAGCCCGGACCGGCTCAGGACGCCGATGATTCGCAGGGATGGCCGGCTGGTCGTCGTGGAGTGGCAGGAGGCGCTGGAGTACACGGTCCGAAGGCTGCGGGAGCTGCGAGCCGAGCACGGCTCCGATGCTCTCGGCGGGATCAGTGGCGACCGGGCGGCCAATGAAGACCTGTACGTCTTCCAACGGTTCGTGCGCACGGTCCTGGGGACCAACAACCTGGACCAGTGGCGTCAGCCGCAAGACCTGGCCGGCAGCGACCTCGTGGCCCAGGTCGGCGTCGGGTCCGGCACGAACACTTCGACCCTTCGACAAGCTCAGGACACCGCTGGGCTCAGTACGAACCTGATGGACGTGGGAGACGGCGATGCCCTGCTGGTCATCGGCGCGGATGTCGAGGAAGAGACGCCGGTGCTGTACCTGCGCATGAAACAGGCGTCGGAGCGTGGGGCGTACCTGGCCGTGGTCAATGGCCGGCCCACCAAGCTGGCTCGTTACGCAGACGATGCCGTAATCGCCCCCTTCGGCAGCGAGACACACTTCGTGCTGGGATTGCTGAAGGCCGTGCTGGAAGAGGATCTGGTCGATTCGGATTTCGTGTCTCAGCGCACCGAAGGGTTTGATGAGTTGAGGGCCGGCCTGGCCTCGTACGACCTCGCTGACCTGGCGGACACCGCCGGCGTGGCAGAAGAGGATTTCCGGCGGATTGCCCGGACGCTGGCGCAGGCCAACAACTTGATCGTGAGCTACGGGCGGGATGCGATCATAGCCGGCGGCGGTCGGGCGCTGATCCAGGGATTGGCGAACCTGCTGCTGCTGACCGGCCACGCGGGGCGTGCGAACAACGGCTTGCTGCCCTTCCTGGCTCACAACAACTCCCAGGGCGCAGCCGACATGGGGGTGAGCCCGGAGTGGCTGCCCGGCTACGAACGGGTTGACGACGTGGAGGCCCGCCGGCACTTCGCCGAGGTTTGGGGCGAGGAGCCGCCGGCCGCGCCTGGCCTGGACGCCGACGGGATGCTCCAGGGCGGCGTCCGCGGTCTCTTCGTGTTGGGCGCCGACCCGGTGGGGGATCGGCCGGACCTGCGAGAGGCGTTCGAGAAACTCGATTTCCTGGTCGTCCAGGAGTTGTTCCTGACCGAAACGGGTCGCCTGGCCGATGTGGTGCTGCCGGC
>JBHHTZ010000405.1:0-4299 GCA_046753605.1 Anaerolineae bacterium | reverse complement strand
CCACTCCCCCGATTTTTGAGAAGATATAATATATTGCGTTTAATTGTGGCGAGAGGGTTATGAAGGCACACTTGATCTACAACCCACAGGCCGGCCAGCATGACGGCCACCGGCGCGTGCTCGAGACGGTGGAGTTCTTGCGCGGGCAAGGATGGGAGCTCGCTGTTCGCGAGACGCAGCGCCCCGGCGATGTGAGTCACTACGCCGGCCAGGCCGTGGACGCCGGGGCCGACGTGGTGCTGGTCGCCGGCGGCGACGGGACCGTGAATAGCGCCGTCAATGCTCTGGTGGGTAGCGACGTGGCGCTGGGGGTCCTGCCCATGGGAACTGGCAACGTTTGGGCAGCCGAGTTGGGCCTGATCCCGACGCCGACTCCCCTCTATCGACCGGACCCCCTGGCAGCGGCGAGGCTCCTCGCCGGCGGAGAGCAGCGCTGGGTCGATCTCGGACGTGCCACAGCGACGACAGACGATGGCTCGAACCAGACGCGGCATTTCGTGCTGTGGGCCGGCGTGGGGTTCGATGCGGCCGTGGCCCGTCTGGTAGAGACCGAATTTCGTCAGGTGAAGCGCTGGATCGGGGCGTTGTCGTTCCTGGTGGCTGGCATCGACACGGCGTTCCATTACCCGGGCACGCGCGCCACCATTCGATTCGACGACCAGGTTATCGAAGAACGGATCGTTCTCGTGATTGTGTCAAATGCCCAGCTCTATGGTGGTACCGTGCGCCTGGCGCCCAATGCCCGGTTGGACGATGGATGGCTAAATGCTCATGTCTTCAAAGGACAGGGCTTGCTCACCATGCTGCACCACCTGATAACTGTTCTGGCCCGGCGTCATCGGCGTGATCCCAAAGTTGCGGCGTACGACATCCGTCACATGACCATCGAGACGGCCGAGCCACTGCAGGTTCAGGTTGATGGAGAACCCTTCGGAACGACGCCGATTTCTCTCGAAGTCGTGCCTCGAGCGCTGAAGATTCTGGTCCCGCCCGACGTATCACAAGCTCTCTTTTCCGAATCACCGAATGAATGAGGCCGAACATGAAATATCTGTACCTACTGTTGGTATTTGTCCCCATCGCAATCATCGCTGAGCTGTTGCACTGGAATGAAACGGTTATCTTCGCCACGTCTGCGCTGGGCATGATTCCCCTGGCCGGCATTCTGGGCGATGCGACAGAGGTTCTGGCGGCCCATGCCGGCCCACGAGTCGGCGGTCTGATCAACGCAACGCTGGGCAACGCTGCTGAGCTGATCATCACCATCTTTGCTCTCCGCGAGGGTCTGCTGGATCTGGTGAAAGCCTCCATTACCGGTTCGATACTCGGGAATATCTTGCTCGTCCTGGGCTTCAGCCTGTTCCTGGGTGGGCTGCGCAACGGGATTCAAACCTTCAACCGGCGACAGGTCGGCATCAGCGCCACCATGATGACACTCTCCGTCATCGCCCTGGGCATTCCAACACTTTTCGGTACAGCCGTCGGCCAGCGGAATGTCGGACCGGTAGAGCAACTGAGTATCAGTGTGGCCGTCATCATGATTCTGCTTTACATCCTATCGCTTGTTTTCTCCTTCATCTCTGATCGAGACGAGAGCACGCCGTCCGATGCCTATGGGCATCACGCGGCAGGGTGGAGTGTGCCAGTGGCAACCGGGGTCCTGTTGATCTCCACAGTGTTCATAGCATGGCTGAGCGAGATACTGGTGGGGGCTGTGGAGCCGGTGGTTCAGTCGCTGGGTGTGACCGAGTTCTTCCTGGGCATCATCATCGTGCCGCTGGTAGGGAATGTGGCCGAGCACCTGGTGGGCGTTCAGTCGGCGGTCAAGAACCGCATGGACCTGAGCCTGACTATTTCCCTCGGCTCAAGTATGCAGATCGCACTATTCGTGGCTCCACTGCTTGTCTTCATCAGCATTGCCCTCGGCCACCCGATGGACCTGGTATTTAACGCTTTCGAGTTGGTCTCTCTTGGCTTTGCCGTCCTGATCGCGTCTCTGATTGCGCTGGACGGGGAGTCTAACTGGCTTGAAGGCGCTCAACTGCTGGCGGTGTACATGATTATCGCCCTGGCGTTCTACTTCTTGCCGGTGTGAGCTGGTGACTCTCGCCGGCGCAGCCGATCCACACCCAGCCCAATGGCGATCAGGGCCACACCGGTGATCAGCAACACAGCCGGCAGCCCGAGCCGATCACTGAAATACTCGAAGTTGATGTCCGCGATGTACACCAGCAGGAACAAAGCGCCGCTGTAGAGCAAGACCCGCGACTGCCGGACTACGCTCCAGGCAATGATGGCCAGGCTCTCGACGAACAGCAACGTCTCCCAGGCCGGCAGCTTATCCTCCAGGCTGACGATCAGGGCAAAAAACAGCCAGGCCCAGGCGCCGACCAGGTTGAACAGCCAGACCAGGTTGCCCTCATCGCGCCGGCGGGCAAACTCGGCGGCGGCCAGTCCAATGGCTCCCACGACTGCCCAGGGCAAGTACATGGCCCACCGGACCCCAGGCGCCCACGTCTCAGCGACCAAGTTGGTGATGCTCATCGAGAGGATCGCGGTCAGGACAGCCGGCGCCAGCCCCTGGGGAAAACCGGGCAAGACCAGGAGCGCAGAGATCGCCAACGGTAGCGCGCCAAGACTGGCCCACAAGACGAGCCACGGGTCGTCTTCGAGCTTGAGTCCTGTCCATTCATTGAGGGTCACCGCGATCAGGATGGCGGTCAACCAGGCGGCCACCATCCAACACACCCTGGCGCCGCGCATCAGCGACGCTGCACCGCGGCGGCGCAGCAGTTCTCCTGCAACCCACAGGATTACGGTGGGTATCGCCACGACCATGACCCGGCTCAGGGAACCCAGGTCGTCCCACAACACCTGGAGGCCGAAGCCCACGGCCATCAGTACGAAGAAGCCTCCGACGTAGACGAAGATCTCGCGCAGAGATACGCGGCGACTTTCAGCCAGCGATTCAAAGCCGGCGATGGACTCGGCCTGGTCAGCCGTGATGAGGCCGGCCTCCTGCCAGTTCTCCAGCCGTTCCTTCAGATCGGTCATTGCGTTGACCTCCTTTCACTATACAGTAAGCGTTCAGGTGGTAACTCACCAAGCATCCTGAGTAGGCCGGAACTACGTCCTGAGCGCGTCGAAGGGCGTAGTGGAGGCCGTATCGAAGGGTGCGGCCCATGCGAAGAACGGTCGCCAACCCGCACCCCTCGATACGCGCTCAACGCTATTTCGCGCTACTCGGGATGCTAATCTTGATATCCCCTGAACGGTTACACTATACATTCTATCACACGCAGGTCAAGGCCAGGTTACCGCCCGGTCCAAACGCAGTCCACGACATTCGGGTGAACTTCAGCAGATGCCAGAAGAGCCTGGGTCGCTGGTGAAGGTCAATCACTGGGTATCGACAGGCGCCTCACGCTTCCCGCCCGGCGAAAAAGCGCCTGGAAGCAACCAGCGGCACGCTGAAGGCGATGAGCAGTCCCGTGTTGAAGAGTACGTTGACGGTGACGCCGTGCAGCCAGGAGGCGCCGGTGTCGAGCACAAACCAGACGCCGATGGCAATGCACAGCGCTTGCCACGCCCAACGCTCGCCGGCGCGGAAGGGAAAGTAGGTGATGAAGGCCACGGTCATACACCAGCCGGCCATGACGGCCCCCAACACGCCGTAAAGCCAGTTCTGAAAAGCGACGTCGCCGGCCGGCAACTGGCTGTAGTGGTCCGTGGCAAAGAAACTGTTGTACGAGGGCCGGCTGAGGGGCTTGAGCAAGCCGGGCGCAACCACCATTAACGCGCCGAACAACACGGCAAAAAGGCTCACTACCAGCAACCATCGCCACCAGATAGTTGGAACTTGCGTGTTCATCTTGTCCTCCTCAACATCCGCTGAGCCAGCAGGGTCAACCAGGCAGAGGGCGCCTTCTTTTGCCCAAAACCCCATCCTTTCCACGCCCGCCAGACCGACTCTGGTTTAAACCGACCCCGCTCATCCGCTTTTGTCGCCACGATCTCCACCATCTCTTGCAGCCGGGCGTCTTCCGCCAGCCAGGGGAACTGCGTGAGCACATCCGTCACGTGCAGAATGTCGTACCAGATGAGAGGGGCTTTGAGGTTTGCGAAATGGGTGCCCATGGCGAACAGGTAGGGCCGGCGCTCCCGGCGCTGCGTCCACAGGCTCAGCAGCGTCTCGGCTCCGGTGCGGCAGACGTCGCTGTCGCGCAGGGCCGGCACCTGGGACAGGGCCTTGAGGGCGACCAAGTTGGCGTAGGGGCAGGGATCGGCTTTGCGTCCCGG
>JBHHTZ010000404.1:0-4301 GCA_046753605.1 Anaerolineae bacterium | reverse complement strand
CCATCATGAAGCGCAAACTGTTCGCCGCATTGTCCCTGGTGTTCGGGTTAGTGCTGGTCGTGCTCCATTCAGTGCTGGCCCAAAGGCCTGAACCTACCCCGTACACGGACTTCTGGCAGCCACCCGCTCCGCAGTTCGAACCTGCATACGAACGCTTGGACGAACCCGTCCTACTCGCTCAGGCAGAGCCCATCAGTGTGCCTCTGGCCTCTCAGGGTTGGACGAACATCATGACCGAGGACTTCGAGGGGACATGGCCCAGTGCTGGTTGGGAGGTACTCGACGGCGATAGCCCGCCAGCCAACGGCGAGTATTATTGGGACGCAACGTCGTGCTTCGACTTCGGAGCCTCTGGAGACCACGATGCCGTCCCACATGCTGCCGGCGCCGATGCGTTGTACACATGCTGGCAGCCATATCCTCATAACGCGAACTCGTGGATGAGGTATGGCCCCTTTGATCTCAGCTCGGCCACGGATGCCCAGTTGGTATTTGACCTCTGGCTCGATTCTGAAAGCAACGCTGATTACATCAAGTGGCTAGCCTGGATCCCTGGCGCGGACGCTTGGCATGGTCGTCAGCGAAGTGGCTCCAATGACTGGGAAACCATAACGTTCGACCTGACCAATGTCCCTACATTAGGCGACCTTACCGGTCAATCGCAGGTCTGGATCGCCTTCGTGTTTCGGAGTGACGGCAGCTCTGACCGCGAGGACTACTCCGGGCCATGGATCGACAACATCGTCCTTCGAGCGTCGGTGTCCGGAGCAGAGTGCCCGGGCGCGGCGACCCAGGTCTACATCACCAGCGAGGACAACGAGAACAATTCCCACACCGGGACGCCGGACAACGACATGTATCCGGGTAACTCGGAGTGCATATTCAATGAGCGCGACAAGGCCAGTTGCCCCGATCGGACCAACCCACTGGCGCCTATCGAGTTCAACATCGTCGTGCCGGCGCTGCCCAGCTTCTCGACGGCCCAGCTCAACCTGTCGGTGTGGGACGTAGACGAGGAGGGGGATCCCGGCGATCCTGGCCGGCCAGTTGAGAGGGACGAGGTGTACTTCAACGGTCACTTCGTGGGCACCTTGACCGGCGCCGACCAAGTCTGGAGCACCTCCGTCTTCAACATCGATCCCTCTTGGGTTCGCCAGGGGAACAACCTGGTTGAAGTGCGCATCGACGGTCACGATGGCTGTTGGTGCGTGCAGATCGACTGGGGCCAGCTCATCCTCGGCGGAGGGAGCGGTGCAGCCTCTATCCGTAGTGCGCAGATTGATCGGCCGGGCGGCTGCTATCAGCCTGGCCAGACGGTCGGCGTGTTCCACGAAGTGGACACCACCCTGACCAGCCAGGAGATCCGCGTCGAGACGAAGATCCTTGATCCCAACAACGTCACTGTGGCCAGCGACATTCAGACCTACACCGTTCAGGGCAACCAGAACGACGGCCGGCTGGTGCAATTGACCCTCCCGCCGGGTATCCCTGACGGCACCTACACCGTTCAGGTCATCGTTTTCGATACGTGCAGCAATACTCAGCAGGACATCTGGATCACCACGTTCCACGTGAGTCAGTTTTGCCCGACCGTGACTTCGGTGGTCCCAATCACATCAACGCCCACAGCGACCCGCACGCGAACGCCCACCCCGACCGCCACGCGGACACCAACGGCCACGCGCACTCCGACGGTGACGCCCACTCCCACGGCGACCCGCACGCCCGTGCCGCCGGCCTGCACCGGCCCCAACTACGTCCGCAACCCGGACTTCGAGGACGGCGACCGCAGTTGGGGACAACTGAGTTCCACCGGGCAAAGCATCGTGAGCTTCGGCCAGGCCCTTGACGGACAATACTCAGCCGTGTTTGAGGGCCCGCTGGGCCAACAGGTACATCAGGTGTTGTGGCAGTCAGTCGCTGTTCCGCCAGATCCGACCGACATCACCTTCCTGATCGAGCGTTCGGCAGCCTCGGCTGTTGGCACGGGTCCGCGCAGCGGGACCGATCGCTTCCGCACTTCTCTGTATGATGCGGCAACAGGTCTCGAATTGGTGCGTCTGTGGGACTTCGATCCGCTCTCAGGAGGTCTGCCGCCGGACTCGACCTACAACCTTACGCCGGGCGAGATTGCAGCCGTCGCCGGGCGCACGGTCCTCGTCCAGTTCGACTATTGGAAAACCACCGTCACGTGGGAACACACCCTTAAGCTGGATGGTATCCATCTCAACATCTGCTCACCGTCACCCCCCTGTCGTGTCACAAGGGACAAGACGGCCAGCCCCAGCGTCGTCAGGCCCAACGGTGAGGTGACGGTCATGCTTAGCCTGACAGGATTGGACGGCGCCTGTCTGCCACAGCGTACAAGCGCCGATGTAATGCTGGTTCTCGACCGCTCTGGCTCCATGGCGGGTCAACCGCTGGCTGATGCCAAGACGGCGGCCAAGCTTTTCGTGGACCGCATGGACCTAAGCCAGGACCAGGTGGGCGTGGTATCCTTCTCCGACACGGCCATTCTGAATCAGGTTCTGACGTCGTCAGCCGGCGCCGTCCGTGCTGCCATCGACGCCCTGGTAGAGGGCGGCAACACCAACATCGCCGACGCCATCGACAAGGCCCAGGCGGAGCTCACCGGCCCGCGCCACAAGCCTGGCAACGCTCCGGTCATCATCCTGTTGTCCGACGGTGTGCCCAATGTCGGATCCGACCCAGGTGGGGCCGCTGGCGCAGCCGCCGACGCGGCCAAGGCAGCCGGCACGCGCGTATTCACCATCGGCCTCGGCAACCAGATCGACGCCACTCTACTCCGGAATCTGGCATCGTCCGACAGTGACTACTTCTTCGCGCCCGACAGCAGCGATCTGGAGTCAATCTACCAACAGATTGCCGGCGCTATATCCGGCGCGCCGGCCACCAACATCACCATCGTGGACGTGCTGTCCCCCTACGTGACGCTTGTGCCAGGCTCCTTCACCGGATCGCCTGTGCCTGACGTCAGCCCGGATGGCAGGGTGTTGACGTGGAAGATCCCAGTGCTGGGCCTGGAGACAAAGCGCTGGACGTATCGTGTCCGCATGACCGAGGACTGTGGCACGTGGCCTACGAACGAATCGGCTGTGGCGACATACACCAATTCGAACGGCGATCCGGCCAGTCTCACCTTCCCCATCCCCCAGGTCACTGTCATCTGCCAAGAGGAACCGAAGCCTGAAGTGATATGCCGCGACCATTCGGCAGATGATGGCTCAGTACCCTCGAACCTGATCAGCTCGGTGTCGTGGGAAAGCCCCGATGTCTGGGTGCGGAAAGCGCCGGATCGGGTGCCCATTCACCAGAACCCGACCTTCGGGCAGACCAACTATGTCTACGTGCGAGTCCGCAACATCGGCAACGTCGCAGTGACCAACATCAAGGTGCGCCCATACGTCGCGCCGGGCGCTACCTCTATCCGCTGGCCCGACGGGTGGGGGCCGGAGATCGGGATGGCCACGATACCAAGCCTGGCCGCCGGCGCTACAACCGTGGTGGAAATCCCCTGGACGCCGACCATTGACGGCCACGTATGTTTCCTGGCACAAATCGACGCCTTCCAGGACCCGCTGCGCTTCCCCGGCTGGGTCCCCTTCGACAACAACGTCTGCCAGAAGAACGTGCAGGTGATCGAGGAAGCCCCGCAATGGGATGACAACACCATCCACGTCAACAATCCCAACAGTCAGTCGAACCCGACGGACGTAACTATCGCGGCTGAGAACTTGCCGCCCGGTGGCTCTGTGGTGATCAGCATTGACGATCCGGAGGTGTTTGATCGCTGGGGAGACAACGGGGGCACAGTCGAGGGTGGTGAAGTGCTTCCTGGGCAAGAGGCCATCCAGATCCCGGTTCAGTCGGATGGTAGTGTCGAGGCCAGTATCGATCGCCTACCCCTCCAGCCGGATGAAGAGACGTCGATTACCGTTGACGTCATACCACCTACCGGGAGTGAATCGGCGCTGTGGATTATCCCGTGGGCGAATGGCGCAGAGGGTGAGCCCCAGGTGAAGATCACCCAGTGGGTCGGTGGCGAGGCTGTCGGCGGCAACACGTTCCGCCCGCCCAGACCGTTGCGACTGTTCTTGCCGCTCATCGTGCGGTAGCAGAACCGCGGTGAAGAACCACGGATCAACAGAAAAACGCGGATTGGCTCTATGACCGGTCCGCGTTTTTCTGTAATCGGCGGTGAAGAACCACGGATACGCGGGAAAACGCGGATTGGCTATTGCCCAATCCGCGTTTTTCTGTTGATCCGTGGCTCTCACCCC
>JBHHTZ010000403.1:0-4303 GCA_046753605.1 Anaerolineae bacterium | reverse complement strand
GCCGAGTGGTTCAATCCCGGTGGATCCGTCATAGATCGGCCGGCGTTGCGCATCATCCAGGAAGCCGAACGTCGCGGTGAACTGACACCCGACAAGATAATTCTGGACTCAACATCGGGCAATACGGGCATTGCCTATGCCCTCATCGGGGCCGGCAAGGGCTATAGGGTAACCCTGGTCATGCCTGAGAATGTCAGCGAGGAACGCAAACGCATCGTGCGGGCCTACGGCGCCGAGGTCATCTTGTCCGATCCACTCGAAGGCTCCGACGGAGCCCTTCGTGTGGCGCGCCGCCTGGCGCGCGAATATCCAGATCAATATTTCTACGCCGATCAGTACAACAACGACGCCAACTGGCGTGCTCACTATGAAACAACGGGACCTGAAATCTGGGAGCAGACGCGCGGGCAGATTACCCACTTCGTGGCCGGCATCGGCACCTCTGGAACGCTGATGGGCATTGGCCGCTATCTGAAAGAGCAGAATCCCGATGTGCAGGTGATAGCCGTGGAGCCGGCTGACGAACTGGAAGTGATTGAAGGCCTGAAGCACATGGAGACTGCCATCGTGCCCGGCATCTACGATCCCAGCTTCCCGGACCAGCATCTCCCGGTGTCCGCCAATGCTGCGTACCAGACGGTGCGCCGGCTGGCTCGCGAGGAGGGCTTGTTTGTCGGATTCTCGTCCGGCGCGGCCCTGCACGGGGTGCTCCGGTTGGTGCGCGAGATCGATGATGGCGTGGTTGTCACGCTGTTCCCCGACGGTGGCAGCAAGTACTTGAGCTTGAACTTGTGGGAATAGGCCAGTGGTCAGTGGGTAGTGGTCAGTGAACAGTGAACAGTAATCAGTGAACAGTGATCAGTGATCAGTAATCAGGGGCTTGGGAATGCGGTCAATAACGGGTAACTACGAAGAGGTTCAACTGTCCAACGAGGAGATTCGACGCTACAGCCGGCATCTGATCATGCCGGAGGTGGCGCTGGATGGCCAGAAGAAGTTGAAGGCGGCCAGTGTCCTGCTCATCGGCACGGGAGGGCTGGGCTCGCCGATGGCGATGTATCTGGCCGCCGCCGGCGTTGGCCGGATCGGTCTGGTCGATTTCGACGTGGTGGAGTTCAGCAATCTTCAGCGCCAGATCATCCACTACACGCCGGATGTGGGCCGGCCCAAGCTGGAATCGGCAGCGGAAAAGCTGCGGGCCATCAACCCCCACATTGAGATCGTGACCCACGAGACGATCTTCGATTCCGGCACGGCGATGGACATCGCGCGGGACTACGACATCATCGCCGATGGCACGGACAACTTCCCAACGCGGTATCTGGCCAATGATGTGTGCGTGCTCCTGGGGAAGCCGAACGTTCATGCCAGCATCTTCCGCTTTGAGGGTCAGGCGTCGGTCTTCTATGCCAAAGAGGGCCCCTGCTACCGTTGCCTCTACCCCGATCCACCGCCGCCCGGCGAAGTTCCCAGTTGTGCCGAGGGTGGTGTTCTCGGCATCTTGCCGGGCATCCTGGGCACGATTCAGGCGACGGAAGTGATCAAGCTGATTCTGGGGATCGGTGAGCCGCTGATTGGCCGGCTGCTCCTTTTCGACGCGCTGGACATGTCCATGCGCACGCTCAAGCTGCGGCGCGATCCGGCCTGCCCGATCTGCGGCGAGAACCCGACAATCTACGAACTCATCGACTACGAGCAGTTCTGCGGTGTACCTGTCGGTACCGAGTACATCGAGGAGCAACTGACCCCGGAGTGGGAGATCACGGCCACGGAGCTGGCCGAGCGGATGAGCCACGATGGCCGGCGCCTGGTCATTGTGGATGTGCGGGAGCCGCATGAAAGCGACATCGCCGACATCCCGGTCGTGAAGAGGTTGATTCCGCTGGGGGACCTGCCGGCGCGCATGCACGAGCTGGACTCCACCGATGAGATTGTGCTGTTCTGCCGTTCTGGCGCACGTAGCGCCACCGCACTTCGGCTGTTGCGGGAGGCCGGCTTCACCCGGCTTAAGAATCTCAAAGGTGGCATTCTGGCCTGGGCCGACGAAGTAGACCCCAATATTCCAAAGTACTAGCGGTCGGCCCCCTAGCCGGCCCCCACCTCCGTCGGCTTCGGATGCTCCCCCAGCGTCCCCGTCAGCTCCAGACGCTCGTCGTCGCGCACCACCTCCATCGTGATCTCGTCCCCAATCTGGCGCATCAAGACGACGCGGTTGACTTGCGCCATGGATGTCACCGGCCGGCCATCGACCGCCACCAGGATGTCGCCCCCCAAGACCATCTGGCCCATCGGTGTCATGAACTTCAGCTCGCCGGCCCGCACGCCGGCTTCGTCGGCCGCGGAGTCTGCGTGTACGTCCTGAACCAGGATGCCCTCTTGCACCGGCAGGTCCAGCAGGCGGGCCATCTGGGGCGTCAGATCGAGGCCGGCAATCCCCAGAAACGGACGCTGAACGTAGCTGCGGGTCTGTAGCTCCTGAGCGACCAGCTTGGCTGTGTTGATCGGGATCGCCAGCCCGATGCCCTGGAATCCCCGACTGGTGGAGAAAATGGCGGTCGTGATGCCGATCACTTCGCCGGCCGCGTTCAGCAGGGGGCCACCGGAGTTGCCCGGATTGACTGCCGCATCCGTCTGGATGACGCCGTCGATCTCCGTGCCGTACTCGTCGCCGCTGCGCAGTGTGCGCCCCAGGGCGCTGACGTAGCCGGCGGTCAGGCTCTGTTTGAACCCGAACGGGCTGCCCACGACCACGGCCAGTTCGCCCACCTGCACCTGATCCGAGTCACCGAGCCGGATGGGGGGCAGCGGCGTGGCCGACTCGACCTTCAGCAGCGCCAGGTCGGTCGATGGATCGCGCCCAAGCACTGTGGCCGGCAACACAGTCCCGTCCTTGAGCGTCACGCTGACCGATTCGGCTTTCTCGATCACGTGGTTGTTGGTCAGGATCATCCCTTCGGCCGTGAGGACAAAGCCGGAGCCGTTGCTGCGGCCTCCTGACGCCGTAACTGCGACGAAAACGACCGACGGCGACACCTCCTCATAGACACGCGCCAGCTCCTGCTGATCCATGCTCCCCATGCCCTGCTCGGTCATCTCCACCGCCGGCGCTGCGGAGACCTGGAGGCCGGCCAGTAGATCGGTTCGCAGGGTGACGTAGCCCACCCCGACGGCTGTCACCAGGCTGGAGAGTATGGCCGCTATGATGACAGTCAGTATCCAGCGCGAAGAATGCTCGTGCGCGTGTACGTGGTCCAGGTTCATCTCTTCATTCCTCTGATCGGAGACACCGTGAAACGTGATGCGTGAAACGTGACACAAGTTCTGTCAGTGGTTTGATGAGCAGAGAGGGGGATTTATTACAGGCGAGGAAGAAGCGCGGGAGCGCTATCGCCCCTGCAAATGGTGGGTCTGGTGAGGATGCGGAGCCTGTCGAAGGGTGCGGAGCCTGCAAAGTCGCACCCTTCGACAGGCTCAGGATGCTCTGGTGTCCCCTGGCAAATAGAACTGAACAGCCCTGGGGGCGAGGCAAGCCTGCACTGAGCCTGGCCGAAGTGTCGGAGAGCAGGTTCTTTTGCTTCGACACCACCAATCCGACTTGCCTCGCCGTGTTCGCAGCACCAGTGCACGATCTGCACGGTGTCGATTTTCTCCTCACGTACGATGCGTCGGCCGTCGAGGTGATCGACACGGACCTTAACCGGCCCGGCGTGCAGATAGAGCTTGGCCCGCTGTTTACCGGGCAGCCGTATTTCGTGGCCTACAACCGGGCCACGGTCGATCACAGGACAGGTATCGGGACGATCTCTTTCGTGGCTACGCTGCTCAACCCGGCTGAGCCGATCACCGGCGACGGGGTTATTGCCTCGGTCCGCTACCGCGTGCTCGAATCCTCAGTTTCCCCTGAAGCGCTGTTCACGATTGAAGAAGTCCAACTGGTGAGTTAGGGAGGCCGGCGCATGACGGTGGAGTGGGAGGGCAGCGTGATCCGTCAGGTCTTTCGGGTCTATCTGCCGCTGCTGGCCGCGTATCCGTTCATCGAGAGTGAGCTGGTTGCGGGCCGGCGCGGGTTGTGGTAGAATGAGGCCGGCAGCGTTGGTTTGTTGTTGGTAAGAACTCAGTTGCGTTAGCCCAGGAGGGGGGATGCCCGCGATGGGCGTTGTTCCTGCTACATCTGTATACCTGGCACATTGGCCGCAGTCTGGCGTGGGGTGGTTGACCATGCCGGCTGGGGCTGTTTTGTTTTCAAGCGAAAGTGCGATGAATCGCACTTTATGTATCAGCCGGGCAATTCATTGCTCGGCCA
>JBHHTZ010000402.1:0-4304 GCA_046753605.1 Anaerolineae bacterium | reverse complement strand
CAGTTATTATCCCACCAAGTCGGTCTGTTGTCAACCGGGACCCGGTCCAAGCCCCCCCAAACTGCTCAATCAATGTGGCCGCCGATCTCACCGTCGGCCCCTCGCCCAGGGGCCTGCTAACTCAATGTGGCTGAACCCATGCCTATTCTGTCGATACAATTCGTCCGCTAACAAGATGCCAACTTTGTAACAACCCCCTACTGATCGGGAGATGGCTTCTGACCCGAGTTAATCCCAACTCTCGGACGCAGCACCAGACGGTAACAACCCCCTACTGATCGGGAGATGGCTTCTGACGAGTTTGATTGTTTTGGTCGTTCTAGTACTACAACGAGACTTTGATGGGGCATTATGGTACCCCTCATCGGTCAACAACGCTCTACATTCGTTTCAAGATGACGCACTTTGACAACTCAAACCAAGAACGGCTAAGCTTTGGGCCACCTTTGGCGAAAGGAGGAAACCCAAATGCTCAGCCGTTGGATGTGTATTGTAACCCTGATCCTGCTCTGTGTGCAAATCCTGTTGGCGGGAGCCATGCTGGCCCCGACTCTGGGAGCGCTGCATCCGGCTTGGCTGGTTCAAGACCGGCTGGTGTTCTGGATTTACGAGGCCGCGAATCGACGTTGGCCCTTCGGGCGCCAGCGGCGCGTCCGTCGGCGGCGGCCCAAAGGCCCCAAACCCAACCCGCCAGCATCCCCTGGGGCGAACGAGGAGCCAACCGATCCGCTGGAACAGTTGGCGGAGATGGCATTGGACCCGCAGACGGTTGACCGATGGGCGGGGGAGGAACTGACCACCTACTATGCGAACTACCGCCCTGTGTTGCGGCGACGGGAACAGCGGGAATGGACAGAACTGTACTTGCAGGGCTTGCTGTCGGATATCCCCAACAACAAGTCCATCGAGTCCATGATCCTGGCGTTGATTGGGGCCGATCCCAATGCCATCCGGAACATGCAACACTGTATTGGAGCCGGTGCCTGGACGGGAACGCCCCTTCTGATACGTCATTGGCCGGCCGTCGACCGGGTGCTGGGGGAGCCGGAGGGGGTACACATCCTGGACAGCAGTGAATTCCTGAAACAGGGACAGGACTCGGTGGGGGTGAAACGTCAACGCTGTGGGGAGGTAGGCAAGATCGCCAACTGCCAGTCCGGGGTCTTCTTGGGCTATGCCAGTCGGAAAGGCTACACCTTGCTCGACCGCCGGTTGTACCTGCCCGAAGAATGGATGAAAGATGAGGCCTACGCCGAGCGACGGAAGAAATGCGGTGTGCCGGAAGACATTGAGTTCAAGACCAAGCCCCAACAGGGCTGGGAGATGTTGAAGGCGGTCCACGCGACAGGCACGTTGCGCGCTCGCTGGCTGGCCTGCGACGAAGCCTTTGGACGTGACACCGCCTTTCTGGATAAGGTGGCTGGGCTGGGATTGTGGTACTTCGCCGAAGTGCCCCACAACACCCGCGCTTGGAAGAAGCGTCCGCTGACGGCGGTGCCTCAATGGTCGGGCAAGGGGCGCAAACCAACGCAGGAACGCCTGGCCGAGGGCGAGCCCGACGCTCAAGACGTCGTCACCCTGGCCGCAGCGGTGTCCGCTGACCGGTGGTCGCGCCAGACCATCAAAGAGGGGACCAAAGGCCCCATCGTGGCCGACTTTGCCGCCTTGCGGGTGGTGGCCGTGCGTGATAGCTTGCCGGGACCGGAAGTGTGGTTGGTGCTGCGCCGGAATGTCGAATCCGGCGAACTGAAGACCTATTTGAGCAATGCCCCGGCCGACACGCCCTTGGAAACCCTGGTGCGGCTCAGCGGCATGCGGTGGCCTATCGAGACCTGCTTTGAGGAAGGCAAGCAGTATCTCGGCCTGGGCGACTATCAAGTGCGCAGTTGGCGCGGGTGGCATCACCATATGACGCTGTGTATTCTGGCCCATTTCTTCTTGATACAACTCAAGCTCAGGTTGAAACCAAACCGGGTGGCTTGGACCTTGCCGCAAGTCCGCTTCTTGTTGGCCGCCGCATTTCTCACACGTCAGCTTGACACCCAGTGGCGGCTTGAAGTCATCCGCTATCGGCAAGAGCGAAACCATGCGGCCTATCTCTCCTATCGCAAGCGCCGACTGGCGCTACTCAATCAACTCGAGTGAAGTCTCGTTGTAGTGCTAGGATTGAACCGGAAAATCACCACGTTATCCACTGCAACCACTTCTTCAACATGGGCCCACTTGCGGAAAAAAAGACCCTGCTCGCCTAACCGGATACGTGGCGCCCACTGACGCCGTAGGTTGGCAGGGAGTAAATGGACAAGGGTCTGCCGCTCTGCTGCGGAGCGACACGCGATGAACCTCAGAGCAGGGTCCAGTGACAGGCTGCTCGGCACCAGCACTTCTGCATTGCGCCGGAATGTTATTTCACGCGGGTCTTCAGGCGGAATGATGGGGCGGTCGTGAAACACGAGGTCGAAAGGGATGCCAAGGAAGAAGCCCCGCTCATCACTGTGGGAAGCTCGCGTGCTGGCCATATTTCCGTCAGAGAATTCCGTGTCATCTGCTACCAATACCGTCAGCGCATCAAAGCAGAAGTAAACCGGGATCGGGCAGTGAGCACCTCCTAGCTCACGCTGGTTTACCGGACGGATGCCCTCGTTGCGGAATTGAGTCGGCGTGCGTGGACGGAAGTAGAGACGAACATACTCCAGATGCTCAGGTCGGGTCTGCCGTATGATGTCTTGGCTTGCATTGTCTACTTGCATCAGGCCTAGCCGTTCCACCTCGGTCCGGCTATAGAGCTGTCCGATCTGGATGATGTTGGCAGCATTCTGAACGTCGGTAAAGTGGTAGACATAACGCGGCCACCAGCGCCGGTTCCCCAGTCGGGCCGACCACATGTGGATGTGACGTTCGATGTCATCCTTCCAGGGCTTCATACTACGATTTCCGCCTCTATGAGCGGGGCCGTTTCGGGACGAGGATCATACCGCAACCCCCGGGCAGAGGCTCTCTGGCTTCTGGTGCGCAAGGAGATGGGTTGGATATAGTCTAGCCGCTCCAGCAGGTCAAATAGCCAGGGGACAGCGCCATCTTCGCGCGCCGGCTGCGGCAAGTCATCTTCTCCTACAGTACCGCGCAGTCGGAGGACATTCCACAGTTCCTCGATGTCTTCGCGGTAGACGATGACAGGCTCAACAGGGTCGGGCGACAGGGGTGTGAAAAGGATGTGCTCTTCATTCATTTCCACCGCCGGCCCAAACAAGGTCAGGCGGTATGGCTGACCGGACTGGTTCGACACTAGCTCCTGCAGATCCTGCCACAGCCGAGCCACAGAAATGCGTTGCCGCTCCAGACGCATCTGCCGGGCGTAATCAGAGTCCAACCGTTCCGGGATGAAGTCCGACAGCTTGGGATAGAGATGAATGTATACTGGAATGGGCAAATCCCGCAGGTAGCGCTCCATCACAGGTTGAACCTGGGTCTCCCAATCCAATTCGCCATGCCCGCAACCCAGTTGCGGGAACGACACGCTGGAGATGCCATAATCTTCGTAACGTGTTACAAACTTCCCCAGACCGGCCTCGATGTACTCCACCCGTGACCGCTGCCGCCAGTGCTTCTTGGTGGGAAAATTGACAACGATCTTGTTCGGCGTCCGGTAGATGTAAAGCTTGCCCACGTCCAGTTCGCCTTCCTGGCATAGCCGGCGATACTGCTTGTACATCTCCGGGTAGAGTTGCTTGAAGACAGCGGCAATCCCCTTGCCCATGACACCCACGGTGTTGACCGTGTTGACCAGCGTCTGGGCCGGCGATTCAAACAGGCTGATGGTTACATACGTGAGCATCGTCCCTTGCTCCTCATCTCAATAGACCTTCACGTCGTAGGGAATCTGCTTGAAGGTCACGTTGCGCTCATCCAATTCGGCCGGCTCGACAGCAACCGTATCGGCGTAGACGACTTTGGGCGTTTCATCGAAGGGCAACCCGGCCGATTCCGCCGGCCCGAAGGTGTTGCCGCCAATACCGTTGAAGAACAGGTAGTAGCCGACCCCGTTGAACTGTCCCAGGCACGGCCCCCGGGCCTCTCCCGGCCAGGGGTTGCGCGTCTCGGTGAACCAGATGTGGCGGGCCAGGTCTTCCCAGGTGACGCCATCCTGGATGGCCCCGTCGGCGTGGAAGATGGCGGCGCCCAGGGTGCAGTAGCGGAAGCCGCCGCCTAGGCCCTCCTCATGGCGCTCGTTACCCCGCTGGTCGGTCCAGGTGTAGCCCTGGATCACTCGCCGCAGCCGCTCGGCGGTGATGTTGCGGGCAATT
>JBHHTZ010000401.1:0-4312 GCA_046753605.1 Anaerolineae bacterium | reverse complement strand
ACTGATCACTGATTACTGGTCACTGGTTACTGATCACTGGTTACTGGTCACTGTGTTTCCAGCAGCCCATCGGTGCCCCATTCCTTCTGCTCGCGTTCGGCCTGGAACTGCTGGCTCAGGTCGCGCAGGACGCCCATCATGTTCAACGCTTCTTGCAGAGCGTTGGGGGCGTCTGAGCCGGTGGCGTCGGCGCCCCACTTGCGGGCGATGTCCTCGTTGATAGGAGCCCCACCAATCATGATCTTGGCGTTGGGGTTTTTCTCCCGAATCTTCTCAATCACGATGGGCATACCAATCATGGTGGTGGTCATCATCGCGCTCATACACACGATGTCGGCATCGGTTTCCAGGTACTTGTCCACGAACTGCTCAAGAGGTACGTCGCGGCCCAGGTCGTGGACGGTGAAGCCGGCCACGTCAAACATCATCTTCACCAGGTTCTTGCCGATGTCATGGACGTCGCCTTCGACCGTACCGATGACGACTGTGCCCCTCACCTGTTGCGATGGGTCGAGCTGGATGTGTGGCCGCAGGATGTCCAGGCCGGCGTAGAGGGCATCGGCACACATGAGCACCTCCGGCACGAAATACTCCCCGCTGGCAAAGTATTGACCCACCACGTCCATCCCCGCCGCCAGACCGTCCATGACGGCCTGGTAGGCATCCATACCCACTTCCAGGGCCTCCTGGGCCGCCTCAGCAACATCATCTTCCTCGAACTCGATAACCCCGTTCTGTAGTCTTTCCAAGATATAGCGTTCCTGCTCGGATGTCGGCATCGGAAACTCCTTTCTTCTTGTGTTGTTGAGTTCCCATGAGTTCCCCCGAGTTCCCCTGCCAGGGCATGAAAGGGGCTCGTGGGAACTCAGAGGAACTCATGGGAACTTATCTGGTCCCATACCGTCGCGTCGCCTGGATCATGGCTTCCATGTTCTCCGGCGGAACTGTGGGCCAGATATCGCAACCCGGCCAGATGCCATCGGCTCCGTTTTCGATGACCTCCTTGATCGTGCCGTCTACCTCGTCGGGTGTACCGTTGCACAACGTGTCGAAGGGGTTATAGTTGCCCAGCAGCACGATGTCGGGCAGCTTCTCACGGGTCTCGGCGAGATGGTTGAGCTGGTCCACACTCAAAGCGTTAGCGCCGGATTGAGCCATGAAATGAATGATGGGATTGGTATTTCCGCAGATGTGTAGCACCTTCGGCGCTGAGACGCGGCCAAACAGGTCCTGCAGGTGCGGCAGTATCAGCTTCTCGAACAGGCGCGGGCTGAGAATGCTGCTGGTGGCCCCCATTTCCCGCACGGTGATGTAGTCTGCGCCGGCGTCCACGTAGAGATCCAGGACGTTGGACAGATACTCCACCATCGAGTCCAGGTGCTGGTGCACCAGGTCCTGTTTCTTGAAACTCATCTTCAGCAGGTTTTCCAGGTCCACCACCTGCCCCAACTCGGTGAAGGGGCCCAGCACCCAGGCGCCAACGGGCACCTGGTCTCCGATCTCCTGCTTGAGGATCCGGATGGCTTCCAGTACCACAGGAATCCGCCCCGCCTGCGCGAGGTCCTCGGGAATTCGGATCTCCAACTCGTCCACCGTCTCGGCCAGCTTCTTCGACATGGTGGGATAGATGATCTGATCATCCCCTTTGTCGTAGTATTTGACCTCGGCGCCCAGCGCCTCGGCCTCTACCCCCATGTCGAAGGGGACGACGGCGCTTTCAAAGCCGAAGTAGCGATAGGTGGAAGCCGCCGCCTCAGCCATCTTGCGTGGCTCGGCGTGGACCTCGTTGAAGCGGTACCCAAGCTGTTGGAGCCCGTACAGGGTGATGCTACCCATGCCACTGAAATTGGGCACGTAGTCGATTTGTTCGCCTCGCAGCAGTTTCAGAATCTGGTCCCGTGAGTTACTGGTCATCAAGAGCCTCCTTATCAGGGATTGGAGATTGGAGATTTGGGTGTTCTGCCAGCAGCGGCTGGAGATGCGATGCCGGGATCACCAGCACGCGAGCGTTCAGGGTGTTGGAGCGGGCAGTGACGGGGTAGCGACTGCCGTTGATCAGCGTTTGCCCCCCCAGTATGGTTCCTTCGCCGGCCTGCTCTACCACTTGTTCCGTACCATCTCGATGCGCCACCAGATTGATCTGGCCCTCCCGAACGATGTACAGGGCTTCGGGTTCACCACCCTGCTCGAAGATGACCCGGTTCTTGCGATAGCGTCGCTCCTCCATGACCGTGGCCAGTTTCCGCAGCGCCTCATCCGGCAGGCCATCCAGAGAGGCCAGGTTTCGGAGGAGGCGCAGGTTGCAGTCACGGCGTGCCTTGAGCAGCAGCCGATCGAGATGCGGGAAGGGATCGCGCATGTGGGGGAAGTGCATGGCGGTCGTGAACTGTTTCTCGAAGTCTGGCTCGACCGTCAGCTCGATGTACTCCACCTGGCGAGCCACCTGGTTGGCCTCTGCCCGCTTGTCCACATTCAGCAGGGCGATGCGGGCGCCGTCGCCGGCCGCGTTGCCCACAGCGTAAACGTTGCGCAGCTCGCAATCGGGGAACAGCCCCATGGCCATAGCTTTGACCTTGTCGATGTAGCTGCCAAACGCGCCGGCCAGCACCACCTTGTCCAGGCGATCCACGCCCCAACAGCGCATCATAATCTTGGCCGCCGAGTACATGGCCGCCTTGGCCAGTTGCAGCGCCCGCACATCGTTCACATCGAAACTGATGTCCCGCCCGATGGCCGTCTCATGCGCCCAGGCGATGACAAACTCCCGCTGCTCGACCTCTCCTCGCAGTCGCGGATGATGGGTTTCCTTGCTGAAGCGGCCGGATTGGTCGATCACGCCGGCCTTGAACAGCTCCCAACCCAGATCGATGATGCCGGAGCCACAGATACCGCGCGCCTGGATCTCCTCCGGCGGCAGCTCGTCGCTCCAGGCCTCCTGCCCGATGATCTTGTAGCGCACGTCCCACGTGACGGGGTCGATCTCCACCCGCTCGATGGCTCCGTCGGCGGCCCGCATACCGTAATTGATCTGCGCCCCCTCGAAGGCCGGCCCCGTGGGCACAGAGGCCGAGATCAGCTTCTCCCGGTTGCCCAGCACCATCTCTCCGTTGGTGCCGATGTCGATGAGAAGCATCATCTCGTCTTGCTTGTGGGGTTCCTCGGCGATAATGCAGGCCACGTTGTCGGCTCCAACGAAGCCGGCCTCGTTGGGCAGCACATGGACGTTGCCGGCCGGATGGATCTTCAGCCCAAAGTCCCGTGCTTTCAGGTCCACCGAGTGATGGATCGCCGGGCAGAAAGGGGCGATCCCCACGTATTTCGGGTGGATGTTCAGAAAGATGTGGTCCATGCAGGTGTTGCCTACCAACACGGCTTCCGTGATTTCGGTGGGCTGGAAGCCGGCTGTCTCACATACCTGTTCCACAATCTGGTTCAGACCCTCAAGGATCGCCGTGTGGAGTTTCTGGAGGCCATCGGGCTGAGTCATGGCGTAGGTGATGCGGGCCATCACGTCGTCGCCGTAGGGCGTCTGGGGGTTCATCATGGAGGCTGTGGCGAGCACCATGCCGTTGTCCAGATCACACAGATAGCCGGCCACGGTGGTCGTTCCCACGTCCACCGCCAGGCCCAGGCTGTACTCGGTGAAGCCGGGGTCCACCTTGATAACCTCATTCCATTTCGGATTTCGGATTTCGGATTTCGGAGTATTCAATCCGAAATCCGAAATCTGAAACCTGAAATCCGATAACACGTGTGCTGTGACTTTCCAATCGCCCTGGCGGATGCTCTCCTGCAATTCCACCAGGGTCTGGTAGTCGATGGTGAGGCTCTCCAGCCCATGCTCGGCTTTGAGGGCTGCCTGGAGGCGCTCCCAATCGGCCAGAGGATCGTGCAGGGTGGCAGGGGCCATCTCCACGTAGTAGCGGCGTATGGCCGGCTTGATGGGGATGTTGAGTTCCCGCGCTGACTTGCGTACCACCTGCCTGACAGCCCGGCTCTCTTCGGGTACGAAGACCACCAGAGGGCCGTGGATCTCGGCCTGGCAGGACTGTCGCCAGTTGGGCTCTGTGAGACCTTTGGAGACAAAGAATGCCTTTTCCTTCTCCAGCACCGGGTTCAAATGGCTCATGCCGGATTCGACCCCGAAGCGTTCGAAGAACCCCTCTTCGATGCGCACCCGGCACTTGGAGCACATCAGGCGTCCGCCACAAGTTGCCTCGATCTCCACCCCCAACTGGCGCGCCGCTTCCAGGAGCAGTGTGCCGTCCTCCACATAGCCCCGGCTGCCGGACGGCTGAAAAATCACCAGGTG
>JBHHTZ010000400.1:0-4329 GCA_046753605.1 Anaerolineae bacterium | reverse complement strand
AGGCCAACGGCCCCGTGCTCCCCCCTGACTGCCGGCCCGGACCCAACGCGCATCCACCGCCGGCCCGCGCCCCCCACGAAGCCTGAACGACCGTCACCATCGCTGCGGAAACCCGCTCAGCCAGGCCGTGTAACGATTTGCATAACCCGCCTGGCGAGTCTAGCGTGAGCAACTTCGATGGTACATCAATTTTTCAGGCGTGGAGCAGTTGAAAAAACGCGAGATTAGCCAGGTCGGGTTCATGTGGTGTTAGCGCGCTTTCCTTGAAATGTAGACTAATTCGCCGTTCTTTCTGCATGAACGGCTCTTTCGACTTCCATTACCAACAAGTGTCTATTCACCGGCTTCAGATAACGTTCTTGATATTCGGCGTTACCCACTTGCTCGACCTCTTTCCAAGAATATTGGTTTAGAAAAGCTCCGATGGACTCGGGTTCAAGCCCAAATTGCCACAATCGCCCCTTCACTACCGTTCGATTGTATAAGACCTTCAATCCATACATTTGCCTCCCCTCGATGAAGTCTTTGCGAACATAGGTAAATACAAGCTGGCTTCCCGCAGGAACCTTCTCGAAAAACTTGAAGACTTTGCGCACCGCCGTCTCGGAGATGTATTGGGTTACCCCCTCCCAAATAAAGAAAATGGGTTCTGTCTCTGAATATCCGGCCTGCCGCAGCGCATCTTCCAGATCCTGGCTGTCAAAATCCAACGAGATCAATTTCACATGAGCCGGCACACGCCCAAACAAACGCTCAAGTTCCGCCTTTTTCATTTGAATGACCTGCGGTAGATCCACTTCGTAGACTTGTCGAGATTCTAATTCAGTCGTACGGTATGCCAGTGTATCAAATCCCGCCCCCAAGATAACAACGGATTGAACTCCTGTATTCAAGGCGGTGATCAATGTTTCAGCAATGAAGCGTTTCCTGCAAAGAATGCCACCACGCACCCCGGGCACCTTACGATCAGCTAGATTGAACAGCGTCCTACGAACCAGATCAAACCGGCATACACTGACGAACCCCCTTAAAATAGCCGGTAAAAGCTGGTAGGCAACAACATCATAAACGATCCTTTGTTCTTTTGAAACCAATTGCTCAAGAGCAATTTGAACCATTGGACCCCAAGTTGTTTTAGCTGCTTTCTTTTCCATAACTCCTCCAGAGATTATTCAGTTTTAGCGGGCTAACTAGTTAGTAGACGGACACTCATCCGTCTAATCTCCGAAAGAGCGTCTTAGACGGATGCTGATCCATCTAAACTCGCAACTGTGGTCTTAGATGGACGTAGTTCCGTGTAAGACACCGATTCTTGGGTTTTACGCGGAAATGTGTTCCGTGTAAGACGCTTGCCAAACCCGACGAAAATGAGTACAGTCGTAGAGGCTCACGTCTACCGATAGTATACATGAAAACGTCCCAGAAATCAATGGCTCACGGGGAGAAAAATGGAAAAACGTCCCAGGAAGTTGCTCGATCGTGTACGTGATGCCATCCGGCTCAAGCATTATTCGATTCGCACCGAAGAGGCCTACGTCAGTTGGATCAAGCGCTACATCTTCCCTTCGACTTAGCTCAGGACTCCGCTTTCACAACAAGCGGCATCCCAAAGACATGGGGGCAACAGAGACGCCGTCCTGAGCTTGTCGAAGGATCGAGGCATTCCTTACCCATTTGGCCGTGAATCAAAACGTCGCCGCCTCAACCCAGAACCAGGCCCTCAGCGCCCTGTTGTTCCTGTATCGTGAGGTGCTCAAACAGGAGTTAGATCGCCCCATCGATGCAATTCGTGCCAAACGACCGAAGCGGTTGCCCACCGTCCTGACCAAAGAGGAGACGCGCAAGGTCATTGGCTGCCTGTCAGGGACGCACCAGTTGATGGCCAAGTTGCTGTACGGCAGCGGCTTGAGGCTCATGGAGTGCGTCCGGCTGCGCGTGAAAGACGTGGACTTCGCCCAGCGTCAAACCTGTGCTGAGCCTGTCGAAGCATCATCGTGCGGGACGGCAAGGGGATGAAGGACCGGGTGACGATGCTGCCCGACAGCCTCGTCCTTCCACTCCAGGAGCATTTGCAGCGCGTGAAGCGAATGCACGAACAGGACCTGGCAAGAGGCTATGGCTCGGTCTACCCTTCGGGGTGAGCCTCAGGACGAAGCTTGCCTTTCGCGTTGGAGCGCAAGTATCCGAATGCCAACCGCGAATGGATTTGGCAGTACGTCTTCCCCGCCACCAAGCTGTCCAAAGACCCGCGCAGCGGCGCCGTACGCCGGCATCACCTCGACGAGAGCGGCCTGCAAAAGGCGGTGAAGAAAGCCGCTGGACTGGCCGGCCTCAACAAGCGCGTCACCTGCCACACCCTTCGGGCTGAGCCTCAGGACGAAGCCTTCCGCCACTCCTTCGCCACCCATCTGCTCGAAGGCGGCTACGACATCCGCACCGTCCAGGAGCTGCTGGGACACAAGGCTTGTCCTGAGCTTGCCGAAGGGACGTCAGGACAACGATGACCCTTCGACGAGCTCAGGACAGGTCTACACCCACGTCCTGAATCGCGGCGGGCTGGCGGTGCGCAGCCCGCTGGATGGATGACGCCATGTTGTTCCCCCCACAGTTCCACTGCCAGTGGTGCAATAGACATTGAAGATTACCCACCGTGAGCGGCAGCCAACCATCCAGATGTGAATGAAGGATGTTCGATTGACCCCCGCCGGCAACTCCACTATAATGCCACAGCCCCATCACACAGCGAAGTAGAGCGAGGTCCCGAATGTCAAGCGTTGGTATCATTGCAAACCCCGCCTCAGGCCGCGACATCCGCCGGCTGGTGGCCCACGGGTCGGTCTTCGACAACAACGAAAAGGCAAACATCGTCCGCCGCGTCCTTCTGGGGCTGGATGCCATCGGCGTCGATGAAGTGCTCCTGATGCCGGACGGCTTCGGCATCGGGCGAAGGGCGTTGAAGCACATCAAGCTGAAGTTGAACGCCGCGTTTCTCGACATGCCGGCCCGCTTCGATCAGACCGATTCCACGCGGGCGGCACAGGCGATGCGCGAGGCCGGCGCCGGTTGCATCGTCACCCTGGGGGGTGACGGGACCAACCGGGTGGTGGCCAAGGGCTGCGGCGATGTGCCGCTGGTCCCCATCTCCACCGGCACGAACAACGTCTTCCCCGTCATGATCGAAGGCACCATCGCCGGCCTCGCCGCCGGCCTCGTTGCCGCCGGCCTCGTCGATGTAGACCAGGTGGTCCAACAGGCGCTCCGGCTGGAGGTGTGTCGAGACAATGAAGTGATTGACATTGCTCTCGTGGATGTGGCTGTTTACGACGAGTTGTTTGTGGCCTCGCGCGCCATCTGGGATATGTCCAAGGTGCGGGCTGTGGTGCTGGCGCGGGCCGAACCCGCCAACATCGGGCTGTCATCCATCGGCGGGAATCTGCGGGCGGGGCCAGCCAACAGCCGGCCGGGCCTGTACCTGCGAATGGGAGAGGATGGTCAGCCGGTGCTGGCGGCCGTTGCGCCGGGTCTGGTGCAGCAAGTGCGTATCGCCGAGCATCGACTGATGTCGCCGGGGGACATGGTCCCTGTCACTGACCGGCCATCCATCCTCGCCTTGGACGGTGAGCGGGAGGTCCAGGTCCACGCGAATGACGAGTTCTTCATCCGGTTGTCAACGAACGGTCCGCGCGTGGTGGATGTGCCGGCAACTCTGGCGGCGGCCGCCGCATCCGGCTTTTTCCTGGGCGACGAGCCGGCCCAAATCGAGTGAACGGCGCCGAAATGTAGGCAAGAACCGTTGACAACAGATTGAAAGTTCGCTATACTATAGCGTAGACCTCGGCCGACACCTGGATATCTCATTTCGCGCATGGCGTCTCTCTCGCGTGCCCCCTCTCCAGATGTCTGAGGCCTTCTCAGGCACTCCGAAAACATTCGCCAGTCATGGGCAATGAATGATCATTTTGAGAGTTCGGTGATCAATACACAGGGCAACCTGTCCACCGGTGGCCATTGATCTGGACAACGAACTGTGGAATGGCAGATTGTCATCCTTCACTCACTCCTGAGCCGAAACGAACCGAGAAGTTAGGAGGTGATGGCGACTCGAAAACCAGGTCCGACGAAGATGGTATTGTTCCTGCGAACTGGCCGCACAGCAGTTTTGGGCCCTGGTCATCGTTTGGGCCAGATAAGCGTAAAATGTAGGGCAAGTTGGCAACTTGCCAGGCGCAATTTACCAAATTGCGCTACAAGTGGCCAAAACGATGACTAACGCCCAGTTTTGAAAGGAGTAGATTGGCATGGCACTGAGCAAGGAAACACTTCTCGATC
>JBHHTZ010000399.1:0-4339 GCA_046753605.1 Anaerolineae bacterium | reverse complement strand
GAGACCATGGCCCACGAGCCGGTGATCCTGGAGCGGGATGGCCGGCCCGTGGCCGTCATCGTGCCCCTGGCCGAGTACAAGGCGTTCCGGACGTGGCACGCGGTGATGCAAGAGCCCTGGCCCGAGGAACCCCCACGAACCCCGGAGGGCGACCTGGAAGCCCTGGCCGCCGTGGAGCGCATCGGCGCGATGTTCGCTGACGTTGACCCGGAGGTATGGCGTGACGTCGTATACGAGGACTTCAAGCTGGAGAACGTCTGGCTACTGCTGGAAGAGGACGACAAGTGAGACTGGCAGACATCCCTGCAGGCACGCGTGTCTTTGCCGACGCCAACATTCTGAGCTACGCCCTGTCCACAATCGAGCCTTTACATCACCTGACACTGCCGTTTCTTGAACGATCTGCACGACAAGAAATCGAGGTCCTTACATCGGCGTTTCAGGCAACTCATGTGGTTCACCGTGCTATGGTTGTGGAGGCACGCCAGCGCTACGAACTCTCGTCCCGAGAAGTCGTACCCTATTTGAAGGAGCACCCCGATGCAGTGCGCAGCCTAACTCGGTACAAAGAGATTCCCGGCGAGTTCAGCCGCGCCCGCATCTACATCTTGGACGTGACCTACCGGGAGATTCATGCCTCCAAGCCCTTCGACAGACTCAGGACAGGCAGTTCAGAGATAACTACGGCCTGCTCACCGACGACTCCATCACCCTGGCCGTCATGCGCCGGCACGGCCTGAGCGACCTGACCAGCAACGACGAGGACTTCAAGCGCGTAAGCGGCATTCGCCTCTGGACACCCGACTGACGTCGCCCGACATTGTCGGGGTAGTATTGACCATCCCTCGTGTCAGGAACGCGCCCCCTCTCGGCGAAGCAGGTCGTCGGCCCAGGCCGCGTCGTCGGGAGCGAGGGGTGCATCCGGTTCTTCGCTGTAGTCGATCAGATCGGCGTAGGCACCGTTCTCGTAGCAGCGCTCGAAAACCGCCTGCAGATCGAGCACGGCATCGCGGTCCGACTCCAGCAGTGGAATAGTGACGCGGGGCAGGCGCTGGCGCAGGGTGAGGGGGTAGACCTCGAACCGTTCGCGATAGGTGGCCCGGCTGATACTGATCACGTAGTGCCATGGTTGGTAGGGGATGAGATGGTAGGGCGGAATGGCTACCGTGTGCTCGCCCCGGCGCAGCAGGTCGATCTCTACCAGGCTGGTCTCGCTGGACAGCACATCTTCCTGCTTGCGCAGATACAGTTCGCGCCCCTCCCCGGAAGTCTTGTTGGCCGGACTGAGGACTTCGATCACTGTAACGACGCGACCGCCCTGGGTGAGATCAAGAATCTCAATAAAGACCTCTCGCACCTCCTCTGGTGGCAGGGAGATGACCACCGGCCGGTCGGGCTCCATTACCGCCACGCCGGGGGGACCGGCCGGCACACGGGCCGCCGGTTGTTCGGTGAGCGCCACGTCCGGGTAGATCACCCGCGGCGGATGGATCACGTAGACTCGCTCGCCGATGTGGGCGTGGTAGCGGGGCCGAATCGAGGGTTGAAGCGCATCTCTACTGTACGTAATCAGGCCTTGGTGCAAGTCCGGCCAGATGGTCCGACTTTCCAGATAGGGATCCATACCGGGAAATGGGCTTGACATACCGGGTTCCTCCGACTTTTAGCTACCTCAGATGATGCGTCAACCAGACAGTACTATACCACGTGGTATGACAACAATCAATCCGGTGATCCCGCCGAGGGGCGGGGCCGGCCCGCGGTCGAGTGCTGCTCGCCATGGCCGGCATCTTCCATCTCAACCTTTGCTACTCCCACAGCCGGCGCGACAGGTGCGTGATGATCCGGGGTTCGCCCTCGGTGATAATCACCTCTTCTTCGATGCTGCAACCACCCCACCCCCGGATGTAGATGCCCGGCTCGATGCACAACACCATCCCCGGCTGCAACACAACATCGCTGTCCGGCGCCAGCAGCGGGGCCTCGACCGTCTCCAGGCCGATGCCGTGGCCCATGAAGCGGGACATGGATTGCCCGTAGCCGGCATCTTCCATCAACTGCAGGCCGGCCCGCACCATGGCCCCAACCGCAACGCCCGGACGCGCACGATCCAGGACAACCGCCACCGTATGGAGCACTGCCTCGCACATCGCCCGCTGCTCCGGCAGCGTATCAAAGCCAACGATGGTGGTCCGCAGCACGTCGAAGCCGTAACCCTGCACTGCGCCGATGATGTCGAGTGTGACCAGGTCGCCTTTCGCCATCGCGCGGTCCGACGCCTGGGGCCAGCGCGAGCCCCACGCCGACCACGGCCCGGAGTGAACACGCAGGTAGCGCACGAAATCAGCGCCGGCCCGCATAGCCTCCGCCGTGCCAGCCGCGTTCACCGCGTTCTCCCGCACCCCGAAGCCGACCGCGTCCAATGCCGCCTGCAAACCCGCCATTGCCACATCTGCTGCACGGCGCAGCAGTACCCGTTCAGCCGGACTCTTGATCATGCGTAGGTTCTCGACGATGTCGCTGGCCGGCGCCCACTGCACATCGGGCAACCGTTCCGCTAGCGCGCGGTACATCGACAGCGGCAGGATGTCGTCCCCCACCAGGCCGATGGCGCCGCCGGCCAGCCCCCTCTCGCGGATGACGCCGGCCACCGCGCGGGGGAGGTTGGTGTCCAGCCGCACATCCTCCACCGCCACCAGGTCTTCACGGTACGCCCGTCCATCGACGATGAGGGTAGGATCGCCGGCGGCCGGCAGGACCAGGAGCCCGTGCCCCATCCCCTGCCAGTCACCCAGGTCAGCGGTCGTGGGGAAGGGCGGGAAATGGTTGGTCAGGTAGGCCAGGTTGCCGGGCCGGTCGTAGAAGGAGCGCCCGACGACGAGCAGGCCGGCCAGATCTCGTTCGCCGGCGGCAGCCTGGCAACGAGTCAGTCGTTCTTTGAATTCAGTGTTCGGGATAGCAGGGGGGCCCGAGTTCACCCACATCTTGGACATGATCTGTCCTCTCCATTTGCTCTGGACGGATATGATAGCGGATCAAGCGGATTCACGAATATGATTAGGGTATGTTTCATCTCAGTTGAAGGCAAGGGTTAGGCTGCTAGCTCATTGGTAAACTCGATAGGCGCGTGGTTTCTGCTTTAGCTTGTCGTAGGTGATCATCGGCTACCTCATCTCACTCAATAACAACCAAGTATACACCTTGATCGATTATTGTGCAACAACGCGATTGTTGCGGGGCGACAAAGAATTCGATAGGATTAGGGCAGCTTACCACCCGATGCGTGAAAATCGACTGCGAGGGGCTGCCAGGGGAGACCGAGCCGAAGTGTCGGACCTCCCTTCAACCGGCTCAGGGCGTTGCTTCGCCCTCGTTCTTGATGACTTGCACCTGATTATGGATCAACGGGTCCGTGATGTAGTGGCTTTGGTATCTGCCAGGCCGGCGTAGACATTCCGTTGGAGAATGTGCCGTCACGGTGAGCTTGGGCGACGGCACGAGCGCCGTGCTTGAAACTACATCCTTCGGCATGGTATACTTTCCGGGCTTCGACGCGGCGGGCGGCGTCAGCGCCCGTGTTGCGCTGCCACAGACCTACCGGGGCTACACGCTGAGCAGTAGTCCTGGCAGCCAAACGACGATCCAACTACAGCCCAACGACTTTCACTTCGACCACGCCTTCGTGCAGTTTGGAGCGCAAGTTGTGGGTGAGGCAGTGGGTCCGTAGGGCGTGTCCGCAACACGACTGGGTGGAGCATCAGCGTCGGACACGCTGATGCTCCGCCTGGGCCTGATCCATGCCTGAATACTCAGAGCTTGCGCGGGAAGGGAATATGACATGCGTCAACGCTCTTCGCCACTTTCGTGGTGGCAGAGGGCAAGACCTACGTCGGGAGGTCACATAACTCCACCACTTTGTTGTCACGCAGGGCTCGACGAACCGTTGGGCCATCCGTGCGGCACAACAGGCGTAGCAGGACGCCGGCCTGCTGCCAGTTAGTTAGATGACGATGATTGTGCCGAAACTCAAAGGCCGCGGCATACAACGGCAAGTACACCTTGGACACGCCGCGGAAGGGAGCAAGATACGGGCGCCGGCGGCGCGGCGGGCGCGGTGGCTTCAAGCCGGCCTTCCAGCCACTGACGATGTAGACTTCATCCACCTCGATCTGGCCATCCAGCGCGGACCCAGGCCGGTTCAAGTCCAGTAGCACCTGGTACAGCCGGCAGCAATTCCCGTGCGGGCCATCTCTTCCGCCGAGTGCCCTTCCGCGAAGGCCGACAAGCTGACCAGCAATTGCACCGGGCTCAGGTGGCTGTTCTCCCACGGGGTACCCGT
>JBHHTZ010000398.1:0-4355 GCA_046753605.1 Anaerolineae bacterium | reverse complement strand
AAGGGTTGCCGCGAATTTATTCGCCGGGCGCCAGGAGGCTGAGCAGTTACCTGATGGCAAACTTCGATTTGCAGAGAGGAAACTCAGCCCCATGCACGCTACACGGCCCGTCCACTTCACGCCCAGCCGGCTGGTGCTCACGCTCGCAGCGGTCATCCTCACCCTGACCCTGATCGGCTGCCTGCCGACTGCGACGCCACCGCCCCCCGGCGGCACGTCCACCCCCACGCCGGCTATCAGACCATCGCCCACGTTGCAAGCCGAAGTGGTCCCCATCTTCGACATCCAACTGACGGACGATCCCGACGGCAAATCGCGGCTGGCCGGCCAGACCGTCACCACGCAAGGCATCGTCACGGCTGTGTTCGAGGCCGGCGATCGGGTGTTCATCCAGGACGTGGCCGGCGGGCCGTGGAGCGGACTCTCCTTGTTTCGACCATCGTCCAGGACGGTTGAGGGTGACGCGGTCGAGGTCACGGGGCGCGTACACGAGTTCAAGGGGATCACCGAGATCGAGGATGGCGAACTCACCGTCCTGAGCCACGACAACCTCGTGCCGGCGCCGCTTCCCATCGATACACGTGACGCCGCGCAAGAGCAGTGGGAGAGCGTCTTGCTGCAAGTGCAAAACGTCTCGGTCACAGACGCCGACCTGGGCCATGGCGAGTGGCAGGTGAACGATGGCAGTGGCGCGCTGATCGTCGATGATCTGGGCAGCTACAACTACCGCCCCGCTGCCGGCGACGCCCTGGACTTCGTGGTTGGGCCGCTCTACTACAGCTTCAACAACTTCAAGCTCGAACCCCGCGACGACGACGACATCGGCATTGAGGTTGGCCCTGTGCCGGAGGTCGCCATTTGCGAGATTCAGGGTGCTGATCTCAGTTCCTCCTTCCAGGGGCAGGTGGTGACGGCTCGCGGTGTTGTCACGGCTGACCTGGAGAAAGATGGTCGGGACGGTTTCTTCGTCCAGCGTGCGGATTGTGACAGCGATCCTGCCACCTCCGACGCTCTCTTCGTATTCGACCGCGGACGGGATTTGGTATCCAGCGGCGACGCGGTGATCCTTCGCGGTGAGGTCAAGGAGTTCTTTGGGCTGACAGAGATCGCGTTGGATGATGTCCAGGTCGTGTCGGCCGGCAATCCGCTGCCAGACCCGGTAAATCTGGAGCCGCCGGCTGACTTCGACGCCAGCCGCCGATACTTCGAGGCCCATGAGGGGATGCTGGTACGGGTTCCGTCGGCGCGGGTGGTCGGCCCCACCGATCGCTTCGGTGAATTTGCCGTCGTGACGGCCGATGCGATTGAAGGCCGGCACGTGTTCGAAGACGGTCCGGTGGGGGAGATTTTCCTGGTGGACGATGCCGGCGTTGGTCCCTTCGACCTGGCGGTTGGTGACAGTATGGCTCTCCTCGAAGGGCCGCTGGACTTCTCGTTCGGCAACCACAAGCTCCAACTCATCCGGGGGCCAACGATCGTGAAGATGTCCGAGGCCGGCAAAACCGGCGATCTGGACGGCGATGGCGACATCGATCTCGACGATCGTGGGCTGCTGCAGAGCCGGCTCGGCGAGGATGCTCAGGGATCCAACGACCCGGCCGATCTGAACGGCGACCTTCAGATCACCGACGCCGATCTGTCAGCCTGGGATGATCTCTTCGCGGAGATGACGCCGGCCCCCGACGAGTACACCGTCGCCACCTTCAACGTCGAAAACTTCTTCGACGATATTGTGGACCCCGGTAAGACCCAGACGCGCCAGGCCAGTTCCCTGGTCAGCGCAGCCGAACTGGAATTGAAACTGGACAAGCTCGCCGAAGCGATCCACGACGATCTGCGCGAACCGACGATTCTTGGTTTGCAGGAGGTCGAGAAGGTTGAGCTTCTGGAGGCGCTGGCAGCTCGCCCCGAGATCGACACACAATACGGAGCGATCCTGGTTCAAGGCCCTGACAACCGGGGCATCAACGTGGGATTGATGTACGACCGCGAGCGAGTGACGATTCTCGACAGCGAGCAACTCCAGGGCTGCACAACCCTCAACCCCAACACGGGCGGCCCCAACATGCCGTGCGACACGAACGGCGATGGGACAGACGATGGCAATCTGCTGTTCGGCCGGCCCCCCCTTCTGGTCCGGCTGGTGGTCAGCGAAGCGGGTGGTGCGGGCTCAGGCAATGTAGTGTGGGTCATTGTGGCCCACTTCAAGTCCAAGCGCGGAGGCGCGGAGAAGACGGAGCCGCGCCGCGTGGAGCAGGCCCGGTTCCTGGCCGGCGAGGTCAACGACCTGTTGGCAGAGACACCCGGCGCTCGGGTGATTGTTCTGGGTGACCTGAACGATTTCTTCGACTCGCCCCCGATCAACACCCTGACCTCCGAAGCACCGCTGGGCGAGCTGTGGTTCCAGGCGCCGAAGGCGGAGCGATACAGCTTCATCTTTGGGGGCCGCGCGGAGGTTCTGGACCATGTGCTGATCACGCCGGCGCTGGCCGGTGACTTTGAACGCATCGAGCCCATCCGCATCGACGCCGACTTCCCCGACAGTTGGAGCCAGGTGCCGGATACAAGCCGGCGAGTTTCGGACCACGACCCGGTGCTGGTGAGGTTCAGGATCGAGAGATGATGGGGTTGAAGAGAAGGCCGAGCGGTTCGCTGCAGCGCGTCGGCGTAGTCTGACCGGGACACGGCCACCCGGTATAATCCCTTACGAGGTGATTTGTGGTGAAAAAAGTCGAACTCCGCGAATCTCAAGCGCCCTACACTCTGGCCGTGGACTACGAGATCATGGCCGAGGAATCTGTGATCCTGGAACGGGGGGGCCGGCCAGTGGCTGCCCTGGTGCCCATCGCCGAATACGAGACGTTCCGGGCGTGGCAGCAGTCCCAGGAGCGCCGGCGTCGTCGCCAGGAACAGAAGGATGCGTTTGAGCGGGAACGCGCTGCGTTTGAGCAGATGAGGCCCGAGTTGCTACGCACCCATCGAGGTGCAGTGGTGGCTATCTATCAGGGCCAGGTGGTCGAGGTCGGGACCGACATTGCAGAGACGCTGGACAGCGTCTATGAGCGATATGGCTATGTCCCTTGTTACGTGCAGCGCGTGGAGGAAACACCCCGCATCTACAAACTGCCGCATCGCAAGGTGGTCGGCTGATGTGGTCCTATGACCAGAGTACCCAGCCGCCGGCCCCCTTTCTCGACGTTCTGATTTGTCATCCTCGGACGCCTGATCAATGTCAACACGTTCAGGCAAAGCTGGATACGGGAGCCGACCTATCGGCTATCCCTCAAGTTGTCGCTGATGAGCTGGAGTTGTTAGCCGCACGCACCATTTTGGCGGATAAAAAAGTGGCTTCCGGTCAGACGGGTCGCCAGCCACAGCAATCGCGTGAAACCCTTCGACAAGCTCAGGACGTCACGTGATGCGTGAAACGTGATGCAAGTGCGAGAAGGCGTCTTCACGTTTCGCGTTTCACGGTGTCGCGGGCAAAACTCAAGCGGAAGTCACTTTCTACCCCGTCAGCAGGCCAGCCACCTGAGCGACGAATGAATTCGCCCCTTCGATGGGCTCAGGACGTCGCGCCTGATATTGCGTGGAAATCTTATTTGCGGACGACTACGCAGGATGACTGGCACAGATATGAAAAACCCAAGGGAACACGGAACAGCGCCCTTTGACGTTGCGGTGCTCCATGGAGGACCGGGCGCGCCCGGGTACATGGCGCCAGTGGCGCGGGAACTCTCTTCCGCCTGGGGTGTTCTGGAGCCGCTGCAAACGGCAACGTCGCTTGAAGGACAGCTCCAGGAGTTACGCGCGGCCTTGCAGGAACACGGAGACCTGCCTGTCACTCTGATCGGTTCCTCGTGGGGGGCGATGCTCGGTTACATCTTTGCCGCCCGCCACCCGACATTCGTCAAGAAACTGATCCTCATTGGGAGCGCGGTCTACGAAGAAAAATACGCCGGCAAGATCCAGGAGACTCGGTTGAGCCGGCTCGATGAGGAGGAACGAAGGAAAGCTCACTCCCTGATGGAAATGTTGAACGCCCCCGCCATCGCAGACAAAAACACCCTCATGGCCCGACTCGGGGCCTTGTGGACCAGGGCGGATGCCTACAACCCCCTAACTCTCGACACCGAGGTGTTAGAGGTCCAGTACCACGTCAATCAAAGCGTGTGGAAAGACGCCCAGGCACTGAGACGCAGTGGCAAGCTCCTGGAACTCGGAAAACAAATCCAGTGCCCGGTAGTGGCGATCCACGGCGACTACGATCCGCATCCTCCCGAAGGGGTCCAAAAGCCGCTGTCCACTGTGCTGAAAGACTTCCGGTTCGTTCTGCTCAAGAACTGCGGGCACCT
>JBHHTZ010000397.1:0-4367 GCA_046753605.1 Anaerolineae bacterium | reverse complement strand
GAAATAAGGGAATAAGTAGAGAAGCCAACATGCCCATACGGGGCTCCATGGAGCATAAGAACAGTTGCCTGATGGCTCACGTAGATCCCTTTTTCCCTTATCCCTTTTTTCCTTTTTCCCTTTTCCCTCCCTTTTTCACGGCGCCGGGAAGCGCAGTACCCGATGGTTGTCTGAGTCGCCCACGTAGACCTGGCCGGCTGGCCCCACCGCGATGCCGGTCGGCAGGTTGAACTGGCCGGCGCCTGAGCCGAAATCGCCCCACACCGCCAGCAACTTGCCCTGGTTGTCAAATTCGATGACGCGGTAGTTCTCAGGATCGGTGATGTAGACGTTGTCCTGAGCGTCCACGGCGAGGTACGGCTTGTTGACCACCGACTCACTGTCCCAGCCGCGCACAAACCACTGCTTGACCGGATTGAAATCCTTGTCGAAGCGCTGCACTCGACGATTCCACGTATCGGCCACGAAGATGTCGCCGGAGGTGGCGCTGATGGCAATCCCAACCGGCTCGCTGAACTGACCCGGATTCGCGCCGACCCCGCCCCACTGGCCGAGGAACTTGCCGTCGGGGTCGAACTTCTGAATCCGCTTGTTTCCGGTGTCTGTCACATAGACGTTGCCTTCAGAATCAACGGCCACATCTCGCGGCCCCCAGAACTGCGACTCGGCGCCGGTGGCCGCACCGCCGTTGTCAGCGAACGTCCCCCACTGCGCGATGAACTGACCTTCCAGATCGAACTTCTGGATACGATGGTTCCACGTATCGGCGACGTACACGAAGCCGCGTTCCGAGTCCACGGCCAGCCCCCACGGTTCATTGAACTGCCCCGGGCCGCTGCCCTGGGCCCCCCACTGGCGCAGGAACTTGCCTTCGGGGCTGAATACCTGAACCCGGTGGTTCCCAATATCACCCACGTAAATGTTGCCATCCACGTCCAGGGCGACACCCTTTGGCCCGTCGAACTGGCCGGCCGCCTGTCCCTGGCTCCCGATGCTCAGATCGCTGGTCAGTGTGATCTTCTGCTCGGCGTATTCGTCCTTTACCTGCGCTAGCTCTGGTGCGGCTGCGCCGTATTGCCAGATGGTCGGCACCACGTCCTTCCGCACGTACAGCGCGAATCGGTCCAGGTGCGGCCACTGGTTCAACGGCTTCTCATACTTGCGTCGCCAAATAACGTTCCACACACGACGCCGGCGCTCCGGATCGCGCAGAATGTCCCGGATGCGGGTCAGGGTGAGACCCTTGTAACCCTCATCCGGCCACCAACGCATCTTATACTCGCGGCGAACGTAGCGATCACCCAGATATTGCTTGATCTCGTTCTCGCGCTTCGTTCCGATCATCACCACCGGTGCGTCCAGTTGAGAATTGGGCACCTCGCCGAAGTATTGGCGGTTGTCGTAGTCGCGGAAATACCACTCGAAGGGCCACACGACCTCGGCATCATAAGCTACCTTGATCGTCTCTGTCTGGTTGAGCCGGTCAGCCAGCGCCTTGATCTCATTGACCACCATCTTGTCGTCTGGCGTGGCGTGGGCGTAGACAATGTATTCCTTCGCCAGTTGGTTGTTGATGTAGTTGGCCATGAAGCTGTAGCGCATCGTCAACAGAGCCAGCAGACAGAAGACTGTTGCCACGGCGACGAAGCCGGCCCGTCGCAGGCCCATTCGGCGGACATAGCCAACCACAGCCCACAGCAAGATGAACAACACGACCAGCGCAGCCACCCATTGAGTCGTCGCCGCCAGGTCCTGCAGAGACAGACCCTGGAAAGGCCGAATCCCAATCCACACGAAGAGCACGACCACCGTTGGAATCAGCAACAGGGCGAGAATGCCACCACCATCACGCCAGATGCCCCGCCAGTCAGCCGCCTCGACGAAATCACCCACAACATAGCCGGCCAGCAGAATCAGCGGCAGCGTCAGATGGACCATCAGCCAGGGCATTTTCTCGCCGGCCCAACTGTACATCGCGAAAGCTGCTATCGACCAGTAGATGAGCAGAGGCAAGAAGAGCCGGCCGGCGGGCCCCGCGTCCCCCTTCGACAAGTCCCTCGACAAGCTCGGGAGGGACCTCAGGACGCCGCTTCTCGGCCAGCGGTCCGTGAGCAGGTACCACACGGCGCCGGCCAGGGCAATCAACAGCGGTAGGAACTCATACATTGGAACGAACAGCAGGTAGTAATACCACGGCTGGCTGCCCCGCTGAACCTCTTGCTGGGCTAGCCAGTAGCTCACCGCCCCGATGGTGCCGGAATACAGGCCGTTCCGGTTGGTGAAGAACGTGGTGTACAGCAACGAGAATACCACAACGAAGATGGCGACGCTGATCGCCAATCCATTTCGATTCACGTGCTGGAAAACCGACCACACTCGTTCTTTGACTTTCTGACGACGGATGAGGACACCCACGAACAGGGCCGCCAGGAGATAGCTGGCCACCAGGAACAGGATCGGGTATGCCTCGCCCAACAACGTCTTTTTCTGCACGTCGCCCACATTGGCTGTCAGTGGTCCAAGAACGCCTCGGTAGATCAGTATCGCCGCCGCTGTGAGAAGCGCCCACAGGATGGCGCCCACCCCGGACAGAAACCGACCTCGCTCCTGGCCGGCCCACTCCCAGAACATCGCAATGAGGAGGAAAGTGACTCCGATGAACCCGTGGATGTACGCCACCTCCTTGGTCGATAAAGCCAGCGCGACGGCGGCGGCGCCGATGTACAACCAGCGATTGCGTCGCGTGTGCAAGAACTGAAACAGCGCCACCACCATGAGCAGCGTCCAGGTCGCCACGAAGATGTCGTGCCGGAGGGCGCGAGAACGGTACAGGATCACCGGGGAAATCAACAGCATGAACGAGGCAGCCAGCGTGCCGGCGCGCCCCAACCAACGGCGCAGAAACAGCGGAAGGAAGACGAGGATCACCCCAAAGAGGGCCGGCATCATCCGCGCCGTGTAGTCACTGGCGCCGAACAGGAAGTAGGCCAGCGCGTTGATGTGGAACAAGAACGGGCCGTGCATCATCGGATCGTGCTTGTAGCCCTTGCCGGCGTATAGATTCCAGGAATACAGCGCGTGCAGGCTCTCATCGTGGCTCATGGCCCGGGTGCCCAGGTCCCAGAACCGCGTGACAACAGCCAACACGAATATAAGGGCATAGGCCACCACCTCCCAGTTCACCTGAACCAGGCTGCTCAGAGGTACGTCGAGAATCGATTTCCGTTGATCTATTGCTCGTTCCATGGCTTTGGCACCTCAATTGTATCTTCGATGTAACTGCTCAGCCTGCCGCGACGAGCTTCGTATCAGGCCGTGAATTCATTCATGCCTGATGGGCAGGCTGAGCAGTCACTCTTCGATAAGGAAACAACGCATCGCGTACTGCGTATTGCGTAACGCGTATATCACGCAAGACGCAAGACGCCCGCGTTTCTCACTGTCGCGCGACAAAGAGAATCAGATCGGTGGTTGGAACCACTGCGCCCTCTCGATAAAAATACCAGCGCGCCAACTCGCTCCCCGACAAGCCCATGGGTCGCCAGCCCAACGAGAGCCGGAAACCCTGACCGACATACTGGTCCCCGATGGGCGGCATCTCGTCTGTCGCCGGCATGATCACAACCGGCGTCCCCGGTGGTTGGCGTATCTCCTCCACGACAGTCACGTTGGTGAAATCCCGCAGGTACCACGGCACGATGGGCGCCAGCCGGCCATCGACGGTGATGGGGATGCTGACGGTATCGCCCACACGATCCTGGGATGTCGTCTTCACTACGCCGACCATCTCTCGCACGTCGGGTGAAGTCGGCTCGATCAGCAGCAGCTCCCGCACCGGGTCGTGCCGGAGGAAGTTGAGCTGCCAGGCAGAGTGCACCGTCAGCCCCAGTGACAGCAACAGCAGGCTGAAGCCGACGCCCCGGGCGACCGTCGCCGGCCGCCAAGCCATGCCGAACCGGCTCGACGCAAAGACGACAGCCACCACCGCAGCCATGGCCGCCGCCCCCAACGCCAGGAGCAGGTTGACCGACCGGGTTGCAGTCTCGGCGTAGAACGCCAGTTGAAGAACTGCGTACACCAGCAGCGGGACCACGAAGGCGGCGACCAGCAGAGCGCGCAAGGCTTCGTCAACGTCGGCGAATTCGAATATGGATGCCACGCCCCAGCCGGCCAGCAACACCAGCGGCAACAGAATGGGGACGACCAGCGGCGGCTCCGTCCTTCCGACCAAGGTGTACAACACCAGGCTGCCCACGGACCATGTAACCAGGAATAACCCGAAGAGGTCGCGCCGGCGGACCACCACGGCCGCGCCTACCAGGCCGAACAGGAGAATGGCCGGCTCGTAGAGCACCAGGAGGCCGGCA
>JBHHTZ010000396.1:0-4370 GCA_046753605.1 Anaerolineae bacterium | reverse complement strand
CTGACGGGGTGGGCGCGCGCCCACCTCGAGAGGGGTGGCGTGCGCCGGACGCATGATCGCCCCTCAGTTCACAAGGTAAGACCTTTAGGGTTTTTTGGAAACCCTAAAGGTCTCGGCAAGATCAACAAAACATAAGGAGACGATCATGAGTACCGTCGAGATCTATGACTGCACGTTGCGTGATGGCACGCAGGGCGAGGGCGTTGCCTTCTCCGTCGAGGACAAGCTCCGTGTTACCCTCAAGCTTGACGAGCTGGGCGCCCACTACGTCGAGGGTGGCTGGCCCGGCTCGAACCCCCGCGACGTCGGCTACTTCGAGCGCGCCAAGGACCTGGACCTGAAAAACGCGAAGGTGGCCGCCTTCGGCATGACGCGGCGAGCCAGCCTGGCCGCCGAAGATGACCCGAATCTCAAGGCGCTGCTGGATGCCGAGACGCCCGTTACCACTGTGGTCGGCAAGACGTGGACGTTGCACGTGTACGACGTGCTGCGAACCACGCTGGACAAGAACCTCAGCATGATCCAGGACAGCCTGGCGTATCTGAAGGCGCACGATAAGCTGGTCGTCTACGACGCCGAGCACTTCTACGACGGCTATCGGGCCGACCCGGAGTATGCGTTGGAGACGCTCCGCGCGGCGCAGGCAGGTCACGCCGATGTCATCGTGTTGTGCGACACCAACGGTGGTTCCTTGCCGTGGGAGATCGAGGAGATCACGCAGGCCGTGGGCCGGCAGATCGACGTGCCGTTGGGGGTGCACACCCATGACGACAGCGGCCTGGGCGTGGCCAACGCGCTGGCTGCGGTGCGGGCCGGCGCTGTCCACGTCCAGGGAACGATGAACGGCTACGGTGAGCGCGTCGGCAATGCCAACCTGTGCGCCATCATCCCCGATTTGAAAATCAAGATGGGCGTCGACTGCATCACCGACGAGCAACTACGCAAGCTCACCGAGGCGTCGCGCTACGTCAGCGAGCTGGCCAACCTGGCGCACGATCATCGGCAGGCGTACGTCGGAGGCAGTGCTTTCGCCCACAAGGGCGGTATCCACGTTGCGGCTGTCATGCGCAACGAGGACAGCTATCAGCATATCGATCCGGCCCTGGTGGGGAATGAGAAGCGAGTCCTCGTCTCGGACCTGTCGGGGCGCGGCAACATCCTGTACAAGGCCGGCGAATACGGCCTGGATGGTGTCGATAAGGATCAGGCCATCAAAGTTCTTGAGCAGATCAAGGAACTGGAGAACCAGGGCTTCACCTTTGAGAGCGCCGAAGCGTCGGTCGATATGCTGCTCCGCCGCACACAGCCCGACTACGAGCCGCCCTTTGAGCTGGTGGACTTCCTGACCGTCGTCGAGCATCGCGCCGGCCGGGGGTTGGTGGCCGAAGCCACGGTGAAAGTTCGCGTCGGCGACGAGGTGGTCCACACGGCGGCTGAGGGCAACGGGCCGGTCAACGCGCTGGATGCCGCCTTGCGCAAGGCGCTGCTGCCTTTCTATCCCCAACTAGAGAACTTCCACCTGAACGACTACAAGGTGCGCATTCTGGATGGCGAGGCCGGCACCGCCGCCAAGACCCGCGTGCTCATCGACACGGCGGATGGCCTCCGGCGCTGGAGTACAGTCGGTGCATCCACCAACATCATCGAGGCCAGTTGGCGCGCGCTGGTAGACAGCGTGGAATACGGATTGCTCAACTGAGGCTCTTTGGCACTCACCCCTGGCTTTGTGGTAGAATTGTGCTGGAGAGAGGTCAACATGCCCCTGCGGGGCTCCATGGCTACCGCTTGCCCAACGGCGATATCCGGGCGCCGGATGTCTCCTTTGTGCGCCATGAGCGGATTCCCGGCGGCTACCCCCCCAAGGGCTTCGCCGAGTATCCCCCGGACCTGGCGGTGGAAGTCCTGTCCCCCAACCAGAAACTTCAGGATTTGGGGGAGAAGGTCGGCGAGTTTCTGGACTGGGGAACGCCACTGGTGTGGGTACTGGACCCAGACGCCCGATCCGTCACAGTCTATCGCTCGCTAACGGATGCCTACAGCCTCGGCCCGGACGACGACTTGTCCGGTGAAGAGGTCATTCCTGGCTTTCGTATCCGTGTGGCAGAGCTATTCGAGTAAGGAGTCATTCTTGCAAGCAAAAATCACACTGCTCCCAGGCGATGGGATCGGCCCCGAAGTGGTGGCCGAGGGGGCGAAGGTACTTCAAGCCATCGCCGACGAATATGGGCATCAGTTTGAACTGCCCGAAGCGCTGATCGGTGGGATCGCCATCGACGAGACGGGCGAGCCGCTGTCAAATGAGACGCTGGCGCTGTGCCGTGAAAGCGACGCCGTGCTGCTGGGCGCTGTCGGCGGACCCAGGTGGGACGATCCGAACGCGCCGGTTCGACCGGAGTTCGGCCTGCTCCGCCTGCGCAAGGACCTGGACCTGTTCGCGAATCTGCGGCCGGTCCACGTGTATCCGGCCCTGGCCGGCGCATCCACGTTGCGGCGGCAGGTAGTCGAGGGCGTCGATCTGGTCATCGTGCGCGAGTTGACCGGCGGCATCTACTTTGGCCGGCCATCGGGTCGGCAGGATACGGAAGCCGGCCGCGCGGCCGTTGACACCTGTCCCTACACCGAAGGCGAGATCGAGCGCCTGATGCGGGTAGCCTTCGACCTGGCCCGCCAGCGACGTAAGAAGGTCACTTCGGTGGACAAGGCCAACATCCTTTCGACGTCGCGCCTGTGGCGACAGGTGGCCCACGAAGTGGCGACCGACTACCCCGACGTTGCGTACGAGGACCTGCTGGTCGATGCAACGGCGATGTACCTGATTCGCCGGCCCGCCGACTTCGACGTGATCGCCACCGAGAATCTCTTCGGCGACATCCTGAGCGACGAGGCGTCGATGCTGACCGGTTCGATGGGCATGCTGCCGTCGGCGTCGCTGGGCGAAGCTTCGTCCCGAGGCTCAGCCCGAGGGGCCCGAACGGCCGGTGGCCGGCGGTTTGGGGTGTACGAACCGGTACACGGGTCGGCGCCGGACATTGCCGGCCAGGGCATCGCCAACCCCCTCGCTACCATCCTCAGCGTGGCAATGCTGCTGCGCATCTCTCTCGGCCTCAACGACGAGGCCGAGGAAATTGAGCAGGCCGTCGCCGGCGTGCTGGAGGCCGGCTACCGCACCGCCGACATCATGTCAGACGGGATGACGCAGGTGGGAACGGTGGAGATGGGAGATTTGGTGATCGAGCGACTTGGGGCGTGATGCACGTTGCACGCAGGGCAGAGGGCTGTCCGCGATCTGATGCCGGGGATCAACCTCCTTGCATACACTTGCGATTCACACTATAATTACAATGTGTATGTGAAATTGTATTACATTTCGCCCCCAGGGAAGGAGATGGACCATGAAAACGATCACCGTCCGACTGGATGACGAACTTGCGGATGAAGTCGAGCGCGTGCAGCGGGAAAGGACGTATACCAGCAAGAGCGAGGTGCTGCGCGAAGCATTACGTCTTCTGCTAATAGAAGAGCGCAAACGGCGGCTCAAGGCAAACCTGGCGCGATACCTTGCCGACGCTAACGCCCTGCAGGCGGCTGCGGACGCGGTAGAGGCTCGCATGGTTGTAACCGAAGAAGCACTGGAGCACGCGGGTGAGTGACATGTGGTTGCGCCGCGGTGATGTCTTCTGGGTTGACTTTGGACGCCGTGCAGGGCATGAGCAAGAGGGTCGCCGCCCGGCTATCGTGGTCCAGAGCGATCTGTACCTGGCACTGTCCACTGTGTGGGTGATTCCGGCATCAACTTCTGCCAGAGCTGATGTCGATTTTCATGTGCCGGTGACCGTCCAGGGCCGGCGCACCCTGGCCCTGGTCGAGCAACTAACAACAATTGACAAAGCCAGACGCCTGAAGTCTGAGAACCATCTCGGTCATCTGTCCCCCGAGGAAATGGCCGAAATCGATGAGATGATGCGGATCTTTGGTGGCCTGGATCCCACCTTCGGCGCCAGATTCTGACGTCTGTGGGGTAGTCGTGGAAAAAGGAATGCGAAGTATGCCAACCATTGTCGTTGAACCCGAATTGTACCAACGTGTTGAAGAAGCCGCCTCGGAGTATCAGGCCGGCATTGATGAAATACTCGCCGAGGCTGTCCGTCGCTACCTTTGGGAACTGGAGCGTCGCAAGATCTCGGAAGAGAGCGAGCTCTACCGGCAGCAGCACGCTGAATTGAAAGACCGGTACCTGGGCCAATACATTGCCATGTACAACGGTCAGGTGGTGGATCACGATACCGACTTCCAGGCGTTGCGCCGGCGCATCCGTCAGCGTTTCCGGCGCACACCGGTAATGATGACAAAGGTGGAAGCCGTTGCCGAAC
>JBHHTZ010000395.1:0-4381 GCA_046753605.1 Anaerolineae bacterium | reverse complement strand
CCGCGGCCGGGATGGCTGAGATCGTAGGTGGTATCGGACCACGAGCCGACGCCCTGCCGCACGCCCAGGTCGAAGCCGCCGGCGCTGCCATCGGAGTGCAGCTCGCCGGTGGTGATAGCCCCGTAACGGCTCAGCGCGTCGTAGGCAGCTTCGTCCTCGGGGACGAGGCTGAAGAGGTTGGCATGCAGGCGTGGGTAGCGTGCGGAGGCCGGCGTCGGTGTGGGCGTGGGGGTGGGCCGGGGTTGGCGCCAGTCGAAGTCCTCGACCGTAATCACCCAGGGGTCGGTGAGAGTCTCAGCCGCCTTCTGGTTGCTTACGATGGCTCGTCTGGCATCTCCCTGACCGCCGTCGCCCCAGGAATACCAGCAGACGGTGAGGGGGAAATTGGCCCTGATTTCCTCGACCAGCCGGGTGTAGTCATAGGTTCCCTGGGGATCCTGAAGGTTAGGGCCGAACTCAGTCAGGCAGTAGGGCTTCCCCAAGGCGGTCAGGGCCGCATAGCCCGGAGGGTTGACCGGGGCCGGGTTGGGATCTCCCAACCTACCCCCTACCCTGTAGTGGGACTCCCCCACGATGTCAACATAGGCGTCCCCCGGGTAGTTGGTCTCCGGTGGCAGGGTGTTGGCGATAGTAGACTCGGCTGGAGCGTAGACCCAAAGGAGATTGTCCAACCCCCAATCATACGTGAAATAGTTGTGCGCATGCTGCCAAAGGGCTTTGAAAGCTTCGGGGTCCCGCGGAGCTGTGTCCTTCCCCCACCAGAACCACCCCCCGGTGCTCTCGTGGAAGGGCCGCCACAGAACAACCACTCCGGCGTCCTGGAGATCCTTGAGAGCCAAGGCCACACGGTCCAGATCAGCCTCCCAGATGGTGTTCATCGGGTCCGCAGGGTCAACGAGGGCGGTGAGGTCATCGTTGGGGCCGTGATCCCACGCAGATTTCCTTGTCCAGGGGTTGGGAGCGTGCCAGGAGATGGTGACCAGCCCACCTCGGTTCCAGTGGTCGATAAGGATGGGGTTGGTCCTGCCGATCAGGTCCCAATAGCCCTGGGATTCGTCCCATCGCTGACCGTATCCGTAGTCGGCGCCAACCATCCCCACCCACTTGCCGGTCTGGGCCTGGAGTTCGACTACGTATTTCTGATAACCGCTTTCCATCCCTTCGCCAAATCCCAGATGTTGACCTGAGATGAGGCGCTCCGAATCCCGGTTGGGAAGATTCTGGAGCCAGGAGAGGAGTTCCTGGGCAGCCGTGTGCGTCGGTGTCAGGGTTGGAGTGGACGTAGACCAGGGCTGACGCCACTGAGCGGCTACCAGGGGCAGGTAGACCTGGCAGGGCAGTTCCGAGGCCGTGGTCTCAATGTCCATCACATCACCAATGCCATTGGCGTTCGCGTCGCCGACGCATTGAGATGGTGGCGGTGTGGGTATGGGTGTAGCCGGCGGTGTGGCCGTCGGCGTTGGCGTTGGCGGGGCCACGCCGCCGCTCACCTGGAGTACCCGCGTTTGCCTCGGTCCCAGCGTCAGATCAACGACGATGTCCCCACCCACCACACTGAACGGGATGGTCTGGGTGATTGCAATATCGGTGATCACAGCACTGGCCGGCTCGGTCAGGCCCAGCGGGGCAGTCTCGACCGTGATCGTGGCAGTGCGAGTGAGGTCGGTGCGGTTGTGGATGGTGAAGTAGAGGCCCCCTTCAAATTCGGATTTCGGATTTCGGATTTCGGATTTGAGATTTGCCAGGACGTGGGCGGCAGTGGGTTGGCCAAACCGTTCGATCCAGATGTCTTCGCTGTCTGCCCCGGCGTAGGTGAGGGGCTGCCAGCCGGCGGCCCAGTATTGCCGGACCAGTTCCACGGTGTCGGTGACAATCTGCTCGGCCTCCGGCTCCCAGTTCCCCCCGTTTGGTCCCCGGCGAGAATGAACGCCGTAAAGCAAGGCCATCTGGCTGTAGGTATAGGCCTCGGTGGCGGTGAGCCCGTCCGTCTGGTTGGCGAAGAGGTAGGGCCGGCCATAGGCAATGGCCCGCCGGTAGTCCAGAATCTGCGGGTTGAAGTTCTGTCCCTCGCCATTGCCTTTCACGTTTCCTTCGCTGCCGAAGCCGTCGATGTACTCGGCCAGATAGTTGGGGTTGCCCAGCCCCCAGAAGTTGATGGAAATCGCTCGATCGGCGCCCCAGTTGGTGTCCAGGTAGTCGCGCAGGAAGGCCAGGTACTCGCGCAGGGCGAAGCCGTTGTGCACAGCCGGCTGGTAGGTGTGCGGCGTGTACGTCAGAGGCCAGTCGGCGACCGCCAGGCCCCCAGAGCGCAAATCCACAGCCGGCGGAGCCATGAAGTTGTCCATCTGCACGCCGTCCAGGTGAGCGCCGGCCTGGGTGGTGGCGGTGAAGGCGGGTGTCACACGCCAGTCCAGAAGAAAGGATGCCAGTCCGTCCTCCAGGTCCGGGTCGATGTTGGCCGCCCAGATAGCCTCCCACCAATCGGGGGCCCACTCGAAGACGCCCAGCTTCTTCAGCGACCAATCGCCGTTGGGGTCCACTACGGCGCTGTTGATGATGGCGCGAGCCAGGGCAGCATCCCAAGGCCGGGGACTGGAGAGGGTATCGGTCACAATGGCCAGGGTCTCATCCAGGGTGGGACGCGGGTCGCTGCTGGGTGCGAGCTTCAGGTTCAGCTCGCCAGCCGTGTACTGCGCAGAGTAGATGTTGGCCGCGTCCTCGAGCAGGGCTTGCTGCGCGCCGCTCTCGGTGAAATACCAGCCCTGCTCTGCGCCGGCGTAGTCGTAGATGGAAACTGACGCTGTGTACACCGCCGGCTGGAGGGCACGATGACGGGCGATGACGTCACGGAAGCCCCAGGTGGGGTCGAAGCGGTAGAGCAGCAGGTCGAAGCCAGCGCGCGGCCCGACCTTGTCGGCCTGGGGCGAGATGCCCAGGTGGAATGTGGAGCCGTAGCGGCCTGTAGCACCGTCGTAGGCCAGCAGAGCAAGCTGGGGCCGGTCGAGGGGGACGGCCAACGCGAGGCCAGGATTGGATATTGGATATTGGGTATTGGAGATTGGAGATTGGGAGATGCCGGCATAAGGGTAGAGGGAGACGGGGAGCCAGGCGTCGTAGATGGCGCTGATGGCGTTGGCGTAGGAGCGAGTGTCGGTGATCGACCGCGATGTATGGGCGTCGTCCCACCAGGTCCAGCCCTCCAGGTCCGCCGGCACGCCCCACGTCACGTCGAGGGCGCGGTCCTGGCCTGTAGTGTCGGCAATCTCACCGTGGACACCGATGTGGTCGCCGTGAGCCGTGTAGGTCACGCTGATGACCAGGCCGGAATCGGGCAGTGAGACAGCCTGGACAAGGCACCCCCCTGAGTCCCCCTGAAGTCTCCGCCGAGGCATTCCTCCGAGTTCCTCCGAGTTCCCCTGAGTTCCTCCGAGTTCCCCTGAGTTCCTCCGAGTTCCCCGAACCCCGGGCAAACTCGGGGTCTCTGAACAGCGACGCACCGTCCCCATCACCCCCACCTCCTGCTCCGGGCTGGGGACCAGGGCAACGTCGTCCACCCAGATAGTCTCAGCACTCAGCTTGGCGCCAATTACGAGGCGCGCCGAGGCGGCATCAGCCGGCGCCTCCAGTTCCCGACGGGTGAGACGCCAGTTGGCTGCGTTCCAGTGCAGCGGAACGGCCAGCAGCGGGTCGCCCAGGCGCTGCTCGTGGGCATCGAACCACTGCACGTACAGGCCGGTAATACGCTGCTGGTCACGCCAGAGCGTCATCTGCCACAGTGTGGGAGGTCCGTTCAGGGTGGACACGTAGCCGGTGGCGCTGCGCCACCAGGCCGAGACACGGTAGCGTTGTCCAGGGACAACAGGCACAGGATCGCTGACGTACGCAGCGAAGGCCGGCTGGTCATTGCTGCGTACAAACTGGAGCGCTGCGTCGCTGCTATGGGTAGGCGAGACGACGACATTCACATCCAGGCCACTGTTTGTGTACTGTACCCAGCCGGCCAGCCCGTCCTCGAAGCCAGGATTGGCGACCAGGTTTGGTGCCACAACAGAGCCGGCATCGCTCAGGTCCCGCACCAGCAGGGCCGGCGCAGACACAGAAACCAGATCACCGCCGGCGATTTGCACGCTGGTGACCTGGCCGTCGGCTGAAAGACTGACGGATAGGCCATCGCTCGTTGACAACGTGTAGTCGGACATGGGCATGGACTGGCCGGCAAGAGCCGTACACAGACCGAGGATCAGCAGAACGGCCAGGCCAATGGGAAGCATGAGACGGGTGCGCATGACATTTCCTTCCTTTCCTGCTACGCATTTCATACGCTACTCAGCCACCCTTGCGAAGGTTACGCATAGCCTTGCCGATAGAGCGATGCTCGGCT
>JBHHTZ010000394.1:0-4398 GCA_046753605.1 Anaerolineae bacterium | reverse complement strand
CGGAGCCGGTGGAGCTTTCAGTATCCAGTAGCCAGTCGTCCGTCGTCAGTCCGACGACGACCATCCGCGAGATTTCGCCGACGCTGACATTGACCTGGACGCAGAGCAGCAGCAAGGACATCAACGGTTACCGGGTTGGCTGGGTGGCGCAGACTAGCGGCATCACCCAGACGGCCGAAACCTGGCAGAGCTTCGCTTCCGGCGACCCGCACAGCGCCACGTACACCGCCGGCGAAGCGCAGAAACTCGACATCCAGCTCGCCGGCGAGGACGCCCTGGGCAACCAGCGCTGGCAATCCTTCAGCCCGCTCTACATAGACAGCCCCCTCACGCCCGACTACATCTCCCTCCCCTCGCAGGGGAGGGCCGGGGAGGGGTCCGGCATCTACCACGGCTGGATGGACTCCGGCTGCACCCTCATCGGCGCCGACAACCGCATCCGCGACAAAGCTCAAAAGGGCGCGGCCCTCGACAGCGGCCAGAAGCTCTACACCAGTTGGGACGCGGCCGGCCTGCGCCTGGCCTGGACCGGCGCGGACTGGAACACCGACGGCGATCTCTTCATCTACCTGGACACCGGGCCCGGCGGCAGCATCCGCGCTTACGATCCCTACACCAGCACGCAAAACAACACCGTCATCCTGCTGCCCTCCGTCGGCGGCGGGACAGCCGCCCTCAACGCGCAGTCCGCAGCCGGCGAGCAGTCGCACCGCGCGATGTTGCAGAGTCGCGTCGCAGCCCAGGCCAGCTCGCGCATGGCCGCCGACTACGTGGTGTGGGTGCAGGACTCCGGCACGGCCACGCTGCTGCGCTGGGACGCGACGTACGAAGAATGGCGCACGGTGGACGGCGAGTTCGGCTACGTCCTCAGCCCGGGTGACGTGCCCACTACCGACCTATACCTGCCCTTCGACCTGCTGGGGATTAGCGATCCGGCGAGTGCCGGCCTTGCCCTGGCCGCCTTCGCCACGGAAGAGGACGGCCTGCGGCTGTGGGCCACCATGCCGGCGCGCAACAACGTCAACAGCCCGCGCATCCTGGACGCGGTGATCACCACCGGCGTGCAAAAGTTCCCGCTGACCCACGGCTACGCCTGGCCCTCCCTCGGTGACAGCATCTGTGTCAACGGCCAAACCAGCCAATCTCAAATCTCAAATCTCAAATCTCAAATCTCCAACCTCCAATCTCCAATCTCCAAATTCACCGGCTCCGACGTCCGCCTCTCCCTCAACGGCGACCCGCCCGGCATCGCCTACAGCGTGCTGGGAGACAACCTCTTCTTCGCCATGAGCAGCCTGGAGCAGTTCGCCGGCTCGGCCGATTGGAACGCCATCCTGGATGAGCTGTGTGCGTCCAACCCGGACGCGCCGGAGTGTGCGCGCACGCCCGAGGGTCGGAGCCCGGGCGGTGGACAGGTGGTGCCCACGCCCGAGGAACTGCCCTCCAAAGATATGCTGGCGCAACACAACTTGATCCTCCCGCCGCCAGGGTATGACGCGCCCTCCAGCTTGGGTGTTCAAATCGACAATCTGCAATCTGCAATCGGAAATCAAATGGATTTCAACGCCCAGGACGGGCTGGGGACCTTGATGGACGTGGACAATCCGCCGCTGGGCGACGGCCAGGCGATCACCTTCACCCTGCGCTACGTCAACCGCGGCAGCGGGCCGGCCACCGGCCTCTACGCCGACATCGTCACCTGGGGCCCCATGCGTCTGCCCGAGGGCACGCCGCTCTCCGACGCGCAGGGGGACTACGATTGGCTGCTCCTGCCGCTGGGCGACCTGGCCGCCGGCGAGGAGAAGACCATCACCTTCCGCGGCCGCGTCGATCTCAACTACGACCCCGGCAACCGCAACGGCTGGGCCACCATCGACGTGGTGATCTACGACGACACCGGCTCGGTGTACGACAACCAGCTCGACTGGTTGTACGTGGACTACGAATACGACGACAAGCCGCCGGCGGTGGGCGTCACGGCGCTGCCGGCGCTGCTGGGTCCCGGCGAAAACAGCGTCCAGGGCTTCGCCTTCGACCAATCGGCCGTACCGACCATCACCCTGGAAACCGTAGGACAAGTTGGCAACTTGTCCTACACCTGCCCGGACGACACGCCGGACAACGGGACCTGGTCGTGCGGGTGGGATGTGAGCGGCGCCGGCGAGGGGGATGTCTTCAACCTGCGCGCCAAAGGCACTGACGTGCACGGCACGACCACCCCAGCCTGGACCAACTGGCAGGCGTTCACCGTGGACGCCACGCCGCCGGTGATCAGCTTCGACGCGGTCACCGAGGACGCGCTCAGCGACGGCCTGCTGAGCGCCGGCGAAACGACCCTGAGCGGGCAGTTGACCGACAACCGCCTGGTGGACCGGGTAGAAGCGCTGGACAGCGGCGGCGCGCCGGCGGCGGTCGCGGGCGACTTCCTGGTCGATGCGACGACGCTGCCCAGGACGGTCTACACCTACGACGATGTGCCGGACAGCCCCATCGCCCTCGGCGCCCGCACAGCCTGCTACGGCGGCACGGAGATCTACCGCACCTTCACCGTCACCGACAGCTTCACCGTGGCCGATGTGGACCTGGGGCTGAACGCGGACCACGAATATCGTTACGACATCACCGGCTGGCTGGTGGCGCCTTCCGGCCACTGGGCAGCGATCCTGTGGAACGGGACGTCGGCGCGCAACTACGACATGCTGCTCGACGACGCGGCGCTGCTGCCGGTGGGGAAGGACAAGATGGATCACGACACGGCCGCCGCCTACTACGAGAACCAGCGCCGGCCCGACCAGCCGCTGAGCCTGTTCAACGGCGAGCCGGCGCAGGGCGATTGGCAGCTCATCCTGTGCGACTACTTCCCCGAGGAGGATGATGGGGTCTACAACCGCAGCCGGCTGAGCCTGACCGCCGACACGCTGCCGCAGAACACGCGCGGCGCGTGGACGTACGAACTGCCCGATGTGGCCGGCCTGGACAACATCACCCGCACGGTAATCATCACCGGCGTGGACAGCGTGGGCAACCGCAGCACGGAGCCGCTGAGCCGCACCTTCCGGGTGGACACGGTAGCGCCGGCCATCACCGTCACCACCGCCATCACCCAGGTTCTGCTAGGCGACACGGCGACCGTGCTCGGCGGCGTAGTCAGCGACGGCGGCCAGGTGAACAGCGTGTTCATGACTGTGCAGGGGCCGGGGGGCAACCTCAGCACGGAACAAGCCTTGCAGGCTGAAACACTCACGCGGTCAACCCTTCGACAACCCTTCGACGGGGCTCAGGACAGCGCCCTCAGCGCACCAGTGGTTGGGGGATGGCAATACGACCTGCGAGCGGACGAGGTGGGACGCTACAGCCTGTGGGTGAATGTGGTAGACGAGGCCGGCAACCTCACCACAGTTGGGCCGTTCGACCTGGACGCCACCTGCACCGCCGCCGAGTTGACCACCAACCTGGAAACGGCTGTCATCGCCGAGCCGGGCAACCCCATCTCCACCACCCTGACGGCGCGGGTAACCAACAACGGATCGTCAGGTCAGAAATCCGAAATCCGAAATTCGCAATCCGAAATCCTCCCCGCCGGCCTGCCGGTGAGCTTCTACGCCGACAGCGAGCTGGTGGGCACAGCGGCCACCACGCAGGCGCTCGACATCGGCGAGTCGGAGCTTCTCAGTGTCACCTGGAACGTGGACTTCCCTGGCGACTACGAGATCACTGTCCTGGCCAACGTGGACGGCGCCGGCGACAGCCCCCTGGCTCTGTGCAGCGCGCCGGCCGAGGCGCAGCAGACGGTCACCGCGCTGGACGTACCGCTGGCCGAGGACTGGAACCTGATCTCGTCCTACGTCAACCCCTTCGTGACCGAGGCCGGCGTGGTGCAGCGACCCATCGCGGGGCAGTACGTCGTCATTCAGGGCTTCGACGGCGGGGCGCAGTCGTACTACCCGGATTTGCCGGCCGAGGTGAACACGCTGAAGGCGATGGATGGGGAGCATGGATACTGGATTAAGGCAGTGAACAGTAATCAGTCAACAGTGAACAGTGATCAGTCTGCAGGTGGGGATGGGGGAGTCGGGCCGGCGGCGGTGCTGCGGGTGGTGGGGACGAAGTTTGCGGAGGATCACCCCATTGCGCTGGAGGCCGGCTGGAACCTGGTGAGCTACCTGCCGCGCCAGGCGCTGACCGTCACCGACGCGCTGGCTAGCATCCAGGGGCAGTACTTCGCCGTGCTGGGCTACGAGCAGGGCAGCGCGCTGTCCTACTACCCGGACCTGGACGACAGCTTCAACACCCTGCACGTGATGCAGCCGCTGTTGGGATACTGGGTGAAGATGGATCAGGCCGGCGTCCTACAGTATCCAACGACAGGTGGAGATCAGAGACTAGAGATTAGAGATT
>JBHHTZ010000393.1:0-4406 GCA_046753605.1 Anaerolineae bacterium | reverse complement strand
GGGCAAGTTAACCACACTTTCTTTGTTTTGTCTAGTTCAATCCTTATAATGTCTATTGTAGCCAGTCGCTTGGAGATGCATTTTGACCGAAAACCAAATATCCCAGCACAACGGCCACGATAACAGCAAGTCCAATCAGAAAGCTCCACCCCAGAAGACTCACACAACCGGAGCACCCTGCGCCGGCGTTCTCGACAAACCCCAGGAAGATGCTGCCCAGAGCGACCAGGGTTCTACGCATACTCTGTCTCCTCAGCCCGGTCTAGGGTATGCTTGCTTGGTACGCGCCGTATATTAGCCAACCGGATAGCAGCGCCACAAGCACATAGAAAAACGTTCTTCTGCAGCCGACGGTGCTACCAGAGCGGAAAGTTGTCCAAGCCTCCTCGTTGATCTCACGCACCTCCCGCTGGGCCAGGAAGGGGCGCTTGACCATTCCCCATGTCCAGGCGGCCCATCTCATGGTTTGGCCTATACCGACAGCGATGACAACCCCCAAGGCAAACCCCGCAAGTAACGAGGCCCGATCTAGCCCCTCAAGGATACCTGGTAGTAATGGCATGGTCTCCCTCCAAAGGTATGTTGCTTGCCAAATTGGCGAAAAAATGCTATCCTACCGATGTGACTAGAACAAAGGTTCTGACCCGTTCTGTCTCAAGGAGGTCGTATGATTAGCATCATAGAAGAGTGGGTGGACTCGTTTGATCGAGTGTTCGATCAGTGGGCCGGCTTTTCTTCGTCGTCGCCAAGGTCCAAAACACCGTCACGCGCCCCTTCCAGGGAATCTGCCCGCAATCTCTCATTTTCGAGTGTTATCAAGTCGCTATTGGGGCTTGATTCCTGGACGTTCTACGTGGACGCATACGGCGATTGGACTGGTGCGCGAATCCAGGAGCTGTTGGGGCGCCACGGCATCAGGCTTGTTGGCTGGAAAGACGTGCTTAATGGCGACATTTTCTTCTCGGTCAAACTAGACCAGGCTGAGTGGGCGGAGTACGTGATGCTGGAGGCGGGTGTGCCTCTCAAGTACGGTTTGTACAGCGCTCGCAACCGGCGTCACTTCCCAGAAGCGGTTGAGAGAATATCTGCATCATCATAGCCAAGAGATGGCGGGTTGTCAACGGAATCCCCATAGCGCACCCCCATGGCATAAGCCCACGCTGTAGGGGAAAGTGTGTGCCTACTCCTCCGATGCCAGAAATTCATCGACGTCTCGCAGGACCCCCTTTACCTCTTCCCGCCGCTGCAGCTCCTCCTCGATCCGCTCTGCCTCCTCCCGGTTCAACCGCTTGCACTGCGGGCACAGCCCCAGCACATCGTACCGGCAGCCGCAGATGCCGCAGGTGATCAGGGCCGGCGCGGCCTGGCCGACGGGCACGGCCACCAGGACGATCTCCTGACCATGGAATTGCTCGAACCACTCGCCGAGGTCAACTTCGCCGAGCTGCCATGTGCCCGTCCATCTGGGGTAGCGGAGCGGGCCGCGGAGGCTCTCGCCGCCGATCTCGCGGGCGATTTCCTCCAGTTCGTCTGCGTCGCCGGGGGGCATCATGTGTTTGCTCCGGGTGTTGTTTCTCTCCCCTTTGTAACCATGGCCTTGCTCGTCCGTTATGGGCCCCTCTGAACCATCAGGAAAGGCAGGAAGAACGAACGCTTGGGATTAGCGACGAAGGTTCCGCCTAAACTACAGTCGCTGAAGCATGTCGTGCTAGAAGCCCGTTCTGGTTCGAATGAATACATCTCGGACTGCGCCGGATATACGGAGAATGATTCTCGCCCGCCGTATGGCATCCTGTAAGTCGCGGTGAACGAGTAGAAGCCGTTCTCGTCTGTGAAAGAGGAAGCAAGAGGGGTGCCATGAGTTATACCGTAGAAGAGGTAGAGGTTAACTTGTACATTCGGGACCCCGGGACCGTTGAATTGGTCCAACCGGACATCACCTTCGGCGCGTATCCTTATCGTTTTCCAGGCAGGTGTGGGGGTGGGGGTGGAGGTGCTTGTCGATGTGGGAGTCGGCGTCACCGTCGCCGTTGGTGTAGGCGTGGCGGTAGGCGTAGGTATTGACATGGCGTTCTCCACCATCTGGCGGATGATCTGCGGCAAGGGTTCGGTATCATCCCCCTGTGCCCCAATCCCCCCTCTAAAGACACCCAGCGCCAGAATCGCAACGGCGACTGCACTCAAGAGCCTGATTCGCATTGCTCACCTGCCTTTTTTATTACCACGGCATCAGCGCGCCGGCACGGCTACAGCGTCGTGGCCCAGCGCGGCTCGACATCGCGTCCGCCGCCACAACCCCCGGCCCCACCGGTCATAGCAGCGCGCCCCTGCAATTCTATGCCGTGCATGCTAAAATAACATACAGATGATCGGGTGACTTGGTGAATCCTATCCTTGACCGGACGGTGGTAGCCAGGTTGTCCCGCCGCAAGGCGGCCCCCGATCTCTTTTTGTTGCCTAGAACTCCCCCAACAGGTCCTCCTCGCCGATGATCCGGTCCGGCACCCGGTCTCCGCGAAAGGTGGCCAGGGCCAGCTTGTGCGCCGGCGACTGCTTGCCGATGGGCCGGAATTGAATCTGGTGGGCCTTGACCTGGCGGCCGGCCCGCAGGAGCAGGTTTATCAAGGCTTGTGCTGCCAACAGTACAGTGCGCCGTCTTCCGCGCTTCGAGAGCATGGGCGTCCATCTTTGGTTACTCCCTGGCATGTGGGCATGTGTGATCTCTCCTCAGCTTCCTGTCGTGTGCTCCACGTTTGCCGGCGGTTCGTAGTGATCGGGTCAGCCTCGCTCAGTTCAAACCGTCGTCCAGGGTGCCCGTGGGAGACTCCGCTACTGCCTGGCGTCGTTGGTGCGATGCCGCCCCCGCCTAGCACTGGAATGTCTGGATAGAGCGAAACTGGCCGGTAGGACTTTCGCGCTAATTCGGCTACGTAGCAAAGGCTCTACAGCTACCCCAAAGGGTCACTCTGAAACACGCCGGCGTCCTTGTCGGCGGTCATTAGCTTTGCCTCCTCTGCGTTCAGCAAGGCACGTTCCGTGCATTACCGGTGCAACGACACAATGGCAGGCGTCTTGTCAAACATCGCAAAACCAAGCGGCAGACCGATGATTGTCAGACAGGCCAGATAAGCCACTTCAATCCAGATCGCGCTAAACCACCAGCCAATTAGCACAAAGTAGATCGCTCGGAGAATGATGTTGTGCTGCGCTCTATCGCGGGCTTGGGTGACAACGGTGCCGGCTTCTGTCGCCGAAACCACCAATTCCTTGTTGGCCAAATTGCGCAGAGCGATGACCTGAGGCACCTTATTCATCATTTTGACGCCAAGCGGAATGCCGACGATTATTGCCATGAGAAACCACGCTACCGCAATCCAAAGCTGCCCAACCCACCAGCCGATAAACAAGAACCACAAAAGCTGGATCAGACAGCCAGGCCCTTCGCCTGACCGTTGCACAACAACGTCGCCCATGACATACCCTCCTTGCTATCTTGCTGATGCTTTTCCAATCTGTTGCTCACGCTGTGCGTGTATAACAGTAACACGGCGCCGCCCAAGGCCGGGAGCCAAGTCAACCGCGTGGGTTTCATAGCTCGTCCTTGTACCTCTCGTATGCCTGGGGAGGCATCAGGCCTCCCGATTCATTGTTCTCCTACACGATCGCCGGTGCAGGCCGGCTGGCTCGTCGGCAGCGTACACAGCTGCGGAGGCTACTATTGCAGATTCCACTCGCCACAGCCGGACGTAGAGAAGCCGACGTCGGTCGAGGCTATCGTCACAATAGCTTGCCCGCCCGGCGCGCCATTCGCGATGATATCCCCGACCTCGCCACTAAAGCCGCTGAGTCGCTCCCAGTAGCAAAGATCTCCTCCAGGGCTGCGCCAAGTCCCTGGGGAAATGTCTACTCCAACGATGTATGTACCATCAGAGAACGGTGCTGTCGCGTTCGATGTGACCGGCGAGAGGTCTGTAGTCCACTGTCCGCAACCTGAGGAGGAGAAACCCTTGTCTGTTGGGTGAATATCGACGACCGCACCGGAGCCAGTAGGATCGCCGTTCGCGATTATCTCGTCGAAACTGCCACCAAGACCGCTGAGACGCTCCCAGTAGCAGAATGAGAGGTTGCGTGCCCGGTAGCGGCCAGGCGCGATGTCACTGCCAACTATGTACGTGCCATCCCCGAATGTCGCAGCCTGGCTGGCCGGCATTGGAGTCGGGCTTGGGATGGGTGGAGGCGGTGTGTTTGTCGGTTTTTGGGTGGGGCGGGCGGGCTGCGGTGTAGCCGTGACGACTACCTGGGCCACCCGCGTTACCTCTGCTGTTTGTAGTACGATCCGTGTGACTTCCACGATCTGAGTAACACCTCGCGTGACTTCCACCGTCCGGGGAACAACTCGCGTAACC
>JBHHTZ010000392.1:0-4424 GCA_046753605.1 Anaerolineae bacterium | reverse complement strand
TTCTCGTCCTGAACAAAGCGGATCTTCTCGCCCCCGACGAGGTGGAACCACACACTGCTGCCTACAGCGCTCTCGTCGAGCCGGCAGAGGTCATCCTGACATCCGCCACCGAGGGCACGGGGACCGATCATCTGCTGGACGAGATTGTGAGTCATCTGCCGGCTGGCCCCCAGTACTACCCGCCCGATCAAGTCACGGACCAGCCGGAGCGCGTCATCGCGGCCGAGCTCATCCGCGAGCAGGTGTTGCACTTCACGCACCACGAGGTCCCTCATTCCGTGGCTGTCGTGGTGGAAGAGTGGAAGCAGCGTCGCGAGGACCTGACCTACATCAGCGCAAACATCTATGTCGAGCGGGACTCACAAAAACGAATTCTCATCGGTGCGCGAGGTTCCATGCTGAAGGGCATCGGGCAGGCAACGCGCCAAGAACTGGAGCACTTCGTCGGCCACCAGGTGTACCTGGAACTGTGGGTCAAAGTGCGCAAGCGCTGGCGGAAAGACGAAAACGCACTCCGGTGGCTGGGGTATCGTCTTCCGAAGAAGGGATGACTGCCCTCAACTGACTCACTATCGCACGTAGCGTCTTTCTACCAACTGCCAATCTCCAGTCTCCAATCCCCAATCTCTAATCCCCAATCCCCAGTCTTCGCCTGCGGACCGGCCAGAACTGCTGTGGGAATCATGGCGAGCCGGGCGGGCACAGACACCAGCAACGACTCAGAAGTCGCCGGCGAATAGCACCTGAGCCAGGACGCCGGCCAGCAGTGGGAAGGCGAGGCCCAGGCCCCAGCGCACAGCCGTGAAACGCCATCCCATGAAGGGCAGCTCGAAGCTGATGCTCAGCAGCGCCGACATGGCCCAGGCGGTGATGATAGCGACTGCCGGCCCCAACCCTGCGCCGGCCTGGTAGAGCACCGAGATCAGCGGGAAGACCACATACGGCCCGCCAGGCAACATCATGCCGGCGACCTCGCCCAGCATCAGCCCCTGCCAGCCAGACCCCGGCCCGATCCAGGACTGCACCAGGCGCTGCGGGGCCAATACATTGACATAACCCACAAGCGCGAAGGCCACAATCAATAGGGGGAGCGTGCGCTTCAGGGTCTGCCATCCCTGAGCTACTCCCTGGCGATGACCGCCGTCACCCTGTCGCCAGGCGTAGGCCAGCATGGCAAGCGCCAGAAGCCACAGCAGAGCCGTGACTACGTTCACGAAGCGGCGGCCTCCCGAATGCGTTGTACATGCCCCCCGAAAAGGGCTTCGGCCAACATCCCCATCACAGGGGGAACGACGATCGTTACCGCGATGCGTATCAGCGTCAGTTGGGGACCCAGAAGGGCAAATTCCAGGGGCAGGCGGGTGACCGACCACAGGTTCTTGGCTGTGACGAACGCGACCAACACCCCCAGGCTGGCGCCGGCATGGAGCAGCGCTGCCGCAATGGGGTAGTAGACGTACGGACCGCCAGGGATCAGGGCACCCCCCAGGCACGCCAGAGCGATGCCGCGCCACCCCGCTCCGGCTCCCAGCCAGTGAGTCACCACGCGCTGTGTCATCATTGTCTGGGTCAGGCCGGCGATGAGGAAGGCCGCCACGAGCAGAGGAGTGACGCTCAGCAGCGTGCGCGCGCCCTGCACCAGGCCGTCCAGTGCCAGGTCAGGCCCGCCCTGCCGCCAGGCCAGGCTGGCCAGCGCCAGAGCGACGCCGGCCAATGTCAATGTGGTACGATCACGCATTCACTGTTCCATCTGGGATTCTGGTCATATTGTACCTAGTCCTGCCGGCCAAACAGCCACACCGCCGGTACCATCATCGCCAGCCAGAAAGCGGCCAGCACCGCCACGTCGGTGGTGATAGGATGCAGCCGCATCATGTTCATGACGAATTCGGGCACGCTGTCTTGCAGCGCTACCTGACGGATGGGGTCCACGCCGTAGGTCATGGGGTTTATCTTGGCCAACCACTCCATCCACAGCGGAACACCCTGCAACGGAAAGAAGGCCCCACTGAGGAAGAACATCGGCATCAGCACGAAGTTCATCATCATCTGGAAGCCTTCCATGGAGCGCATACGGGCCGCGATGAGTACGCCCAGCGACGTCATTGTGGCGGCGGTCAGCAGCATGAGGAGCAACAGGATCACGATTTGCGCAATGCTGAGGTGAACCCCAATCAGGGGCGCGAGCAGCAAGATGATTATCCCCTGGAGCATGGCAACGGTGCTGCCGCCGGCCACCTTCCCCAGCGCCACTGCGGTCCGGGAGACGGGTGCGACCATTACCTCTTTCAGGAAGCCGAACTCCCGGTCCCAGACGATGGAGACAGCCGAGAAGATGGCGGTAAAGAGTACCGCCATGGCGATGATGCCGGGAAAGAGGAAGGACGTGAAGTCGATCTGACCGCCTCCCAGCCCGGACATGGCCGGCGACAGGCCACCGCCGAACACAAACAGGAACAGCAGCGGTTGCCCCAGCGATGCGACAATGCGGCTGCGGTTGCGGAGGAAGCGCAGCAGGTCGCGGTACCAGATGGTGTACATACCTTTCAAATTGCGTCGTAAACGATTCATGCTTTTCTCCTGTCAGACAGGGGAGTAGCGACTCCCGAAATATGGTTTCTCGACCGATCCAGCCATCTAGCGCCGCTGCCTTCGCCACATGCGGGAGTGCAGACGCATGCGGTCCTTCGTGCCGCCCTCTTCCTCTCGAATGGCGCGGCCGGTCAGTTTGATGAAGACGTCCTCCAGCGTGGGCCGGCGCATGTTGATGCTAAACACGTCGACGGCCGGGCCGGCGCCATTGGCCAGAACCTGCACAATTTGCGGTATGGCCTGATCCCCGTGCGGCACCTCCAGTATCAACGCCTGGCCGTCGTGGCGTGCCTCCGTAGCCAGAGCTTCCTGCAGCCGGACCGACGCCAGATCGTCGTCGCTGGTGCGCAGCCGAACCACGTCCCCGCCCACCATGCCCTTCAGAACATCGGGGTCATCCAGAGCCACGATCTTGCCGTGGTCGATGATGGCGATCCGGTCGGCGTGTTCCGCCTCGTCCATGTAGTGGGTGGTCAGGAATATGGTGACGCCCTCACGATCTCGCAGTGCCAGGACGTACTCCCAGATGTGCCGGCGAGTCTGCGGGTCCAGGCCCAGCGTAGGTTCGTCGAGGAACAGGACGCGCGGGTGATGCAGAAGGCCCCGCGCGATCTCCAGCCGGCGCTTCATCCCACCCGAAAAGGTCTGCACCAGGCTGCTGGCGCGGTCGGTTAACTCCGCCAGCTCCAGCACCTCTGATGCTCGGCGCTGAAAGACGTCTCGCGGGACGTCGTACAGCATGGCATGGAAGCGCAAGTTTTCCATAGCGGTGAGCTGGTCGTCCAGGCTAGGGTCCTGGAACACCAGGCCGATGGATTGGCGCACATCGTCCGGCTGGCGCGCGACATCGTAGCCGTTGACTGTTGCAGTGCCGGCGGTGGGACGCAGCAGCGTACACAGCATGTTGATGGTCGTGGTCTTGCCGGCACCGTTGGGACCCAGGAAGCCGAAGATTTCCCCCTGCTCCACATCGAAGGTGACGCCATCGACGGCCACCAGGTCGCCGAATTTCCGCACCAGGCTGTTGGCTTCAATTGCTTTCATGTTCAACCTCCATAACAAAGACTTTCTCCAAGACTTGCAGTCCGGCCAGGATTTGCTCCCGCTCTGCGGTGGTCAGGCCGGCCAGCCGCGCCGCAAGGCGGCTCTGGGCCTGGGCGTGAAGCTGTTCCAACACAGACCGACCTTCATCGGTCGCCGAGAGCTGAATGCGCCGGCGGTCTTCGGGATCCTCCGTGCGCGTTACCCAGCCGCGGTCAACGAGCGTTGACACCGTGCGCGACATTGTGGGCAGGGCCACAGCCTGGCATGTGGCAAGGTCACTTAGGGTGAAAGGCCGCTTGCTCAACATCCCCAGCACGCGATAGTGCGCGACCCGAAACCCTGCGGCGGTCTGCCGGCGCATGTCGGCTCCCACAAAGCGCATCACCGCCGGAATGATCTCCAGAATACGTCGTGCAACTTCCTCCTCAGATTGCATGTCCATCCCTCCCGCAGATGGTTAGCTCTGCGAATAGTTAGCGGTCATAATTGTATTCGTTTTTACGATCCTGTCAAGGGCGCAGTAATCAGTAATCAGTGATCAGTGATCAGTAATCAGACCCTGGCCTCCCATCGCTGATGACTGATGACTGATCACTGGCTACTGATTACTGGTCACTGATCGCCCCGCTATTGACAGACCGGCGCTGGCGAATATAATTAGCATCACCAATGGTTAGCATGTCTATGGAAACGGAAGTGACGGAGCTGGACGAGGCCTGCGCGCGCCAGGTGCTGGAGGTCGTGCCGGCCATCATGGGCCACGTCGCGGCCGGCGTCCACCGCGAGTT
>JBHHTZ010000391.1:0-4425 GCA_046753605.1 Anaerolineae bacterium | reverse complement strand
CACAGATAGACGGTATCCCCGTCGTTGTTCCAAATTGCGCTGCTCGACCCCCAGTACAGGTCGGCCTGCGTATTTGCGCCGGCTCCGGTGTGCAGGCGGACTGTCGCGCCGCTGGCTAGCGTGAAAGACGAGAAGATGTGGGTGTGGCCGTATTCGTCTCTCACTTGCCAGCGCGTCATCTCTGATGATTCTCCCCTGTAGTTGGTGAAGCAGACCCACTCCTCGTTGAGATTGTAGTGATCGTCGCCCGGTGCATCGAACTGGCTGCACGGGCCGTTCACTCGAACGCCGGCCGGGTCAGGTCCCGGCGTCACGCTGGGGATCGGCGTCAGCGTCGGGGTCGTTGGTGTCTCACAGGCCGGCCCCCACAGCCCGCGCGCCGCTTCGCGCGCCTCCCGCTCCAGTTCAACAAACAAATCGGCAAACATCACGTCGGGCGGAAACGTCGAGGTGACTGCATACCCCTCGCGTACCAGCGTGGCGTTGACCATCTCGCCGGTTGGCAGGTAGACGTAACGTAGCAATCGACCGTACCGATCCGTCTCGCTGACGTCCTTGCGCAGCGCAACCCGCTTGCCCTCGACCAACTCACGGTTCTTTGCCGTTGCCTCGGTCGCGTAGCACTCCCGAGGGCCGCTCATCTCCGGCGTGTCAATTCCGATGTATCGGACGCGAGCTCCGCTGGCCAGTTCGATGGTATCGCCGTCGATGACCCGACGGACGGTGACCCAGGTGACTTGAAATCCGGGGTGATTGCGGCTCACAAAGGGTAAACGCGTCACACGATCCAGCTCATTCTGGGAAAAAAGTGGAGCTGGGATGCTCAACCATACCAGGCTGATCAGGACAGCCGCGTACAGTAACCATCGGGGCCAGCGCAATCTACGGGATTCTGAGACAACGTATCGCGGACAAGGGCTGCGCGTCTTTGCCCAGACTTTGGGAATTGTGCCTCTTGACGACGGACACCCTATCGGATAGGACTTTGTGGTCATTGCGCTCACCGTCGGTTCTGCGGGTCCACATCTGCTGAACGAGTTGCCCCTTTTCGGTGGCGTGGCTGGCCTCCCACCGTGACGACCCGTCCTGCTGACCGCCACGGCTTCAGCCTTGCTGGCCAGCGTTCATTGCCGCCCGCTTCGTGAGTCCGGGTAGCCGCTGTTGCCGGCGGACACCCGCGTCGTGCGCTTCAGAGGGCCGGTGTCGTCCGTCGAACTGGCCAATGTGATGAGGACGGCCATCAACCTCAGCAAATTCGGATCGTGACCGATGGCGCTATTCTCCATCCCACTTCGACGCCGCATTCAACCGCGCGATCTGCTCCTCAGACAGCGCCACATCCAACGCCGGCAGGCTGTCTTGCAACTGCTCCACGGAATTGGCGCCAACGATGGGCGCGGTGATGACCGGTTGAGCCAGCAGCCAGGCCAGGGACACAGCAGCCGGCGTGCTGCCCACTTCCTCGGCCACGCCGCGCACGGCGTCCAGGGTGCGCCAGCCGGCCTCGTTGAAGTAGCGCTGCTGGATGCCGGCGGCGCGGGCGCTGTCGGGCACGCTGTCCCGCTCGTATTTGCCGGTGAGGAAGCCGGCGGCCAGTGGGCTGTAGGGGATCACGCCCAGACCCTCGGCTTCGCACAGCGGCATCAGCTCCCGCTCGAACTCGGCGCGATGCGCCAGGCTGTAATGCGGCTGGAGCGACTCGTAGCGCGCCAGACCGTGTACGTCGCTGGCCCACAGCGCTTTGGCAAGACGCCAGGCCGGATAGTTGGAGCAGCCCACGTAGAGTACCTTGCCCTGCCGAACCAACTGGTCAAAGGCCGCCATCGTCTCTTCGATGGGCGTCGTTTCATCGAAGGCGTGGGATTGGTACAGATCAATGTAGTCGGTCTGGAGCCGGCGCAGGCTATCCTCCACCGCCTCGACGATGTGCTTGCGGCTCAGGCCCTGGCCGTTGGGACCGGGCCACATGGGGCCTCTCACTTTCGTCGCCAACACGATCTGCCGGCGGTTGCCGCGCTCCTTCATCCAGCGCCCGATGATCTGTTCCGACACCCCGCCGGGGTTGTTCTCGGCCCAGATGGAGTAGACATCGGCGGTGTCCACGAAGTTGCCGCCGGCCTCCACAAAAGCATCCATCACCTGAATGGCGGCAACCTCGTCCGCCGTCCAGCCCCACTGCATGGCGCCCAGGCACAGCGCCGATACTTTCAATCCCGTCCGTCCCAATCTGCGAATCTGCATGTCATTATCCTCCGTTCAAGTAAAGGTCGATTCTGAATTCCAATTATACCACGGGTGGAGTCCCGTGGCATGGTGATTGGCCTCTGGAATTCCGATTCGTAGTGTCTTTTTTCGCCTTCTTTCACGTGCAAGACTGTAATTGCGTGGGATAGTATGGTATAATTAACCCAGGTTCGTTCTGTCTGTCTCCAATGGAGAAGAGTGCATTCATGGCCAACGCGCCTCGTGGTCCGACTGTCCCGCGCGCCGGCTGGCGTGGAACATGGCAACGCCGTGCCGGCATCCGACTTGTCCTTGTATCCCTACCCCTCCTCCTGGCATTTCTGGCCATCGTTCCCCCGAAGGCCAGCCTGCAAGTCCCCCAATACGCGAAGCGGTCCAGCTCCGCCATCGCTGTCACCGCTGACGGCAGCCGGCTGCTCGTCGTCAACCCCGACTCCAACAGCCTGTCGGTGATCGACCCGGTGGCCGGCGAGAAGCTGGCCGAGATCGCCGTCGGCGACGACCCACGCACGGTGGCGCTGGCCGGCAGTGCCCGCGCCTACGTTGCCAATCGGGGTTCCAACAGCGTGGCGGTGGTTGACCTGGCCAGCCTGAGCATCGTCGCCACCATCGACGTGGGCTACCAGCCCTACGGGGTTGTCGTGTCGCCGGACGGCGCTTTCGCCTTCGTCGCCAACTCCGGGTCGGATACTATCTCCGTCATCGACACGGCTGCACTTCAGGTCGTCGCCACGATCGCGGTGCGGGATCGGCCCGCCGGCCTGGCCGTTACCGCCGACCGGCTCTACGTTACCCACCTGCTGACCGGCCTGGTGAGCGTGATCGACGTCGCCGGCCTCCCAGATTCCGTCCCATATTGCGGCGAGCTCGACTTCGACCTGAACGGTGAGGTGGATGTGGCCGACATCAGCCAGGTGGGCGCCCGCTGGCGCAATACCTGCCGTGAAGCTCCCTACGATCCCGCGTTCGACCTGGACCGTGACTGCAAGATCCAGATCACGGATGTGATGGACGTGGTCCAGCACTGCGGCTCGGCGTGCGCGGTGATCTCAACCGGCTCCACGAGCAACCTGGCTCAGAGCATTGTTCTGGACCCGACGGAAACGCGCGCCTATCTGCCGCACGTCAAATCCAACGCTTCTAATCCGGCCCCACTCTTTGACACCAGCATCTTCCCGGTCGTGTCGGTAATCGATCTGGTAGCCAACCAGCACTTGTCGGCAGAGCGCATCAGCCTGGAGACAGTCGATAGACCCGTCAACATGCCCTTCGATGTCGCCTTCTCCCCTGACGGCTCGCGCCTGTGGGTGGCGAACGCCGGCAGCAACGACGTCTCCGTCATCGACGTGGCGACGCGCGCCGGCGTGGCCCACGTCACCGTCGGCGCCAACCCCCGCGGCATCATCCTCTCGCCAGATGGCGGCACGGCGTACGTCAACAACACGCTCGACGGCACGGTTTCGGTTATTGACACGACAACGGCCGAGGTGACGGGGGTCCTGACCGCGACGCGCATTTACATGCCGCCTGTGTTGTTGCACGGTAGGCGGCTGTTCCACACGAGCGCCAGGCCGGCCCTCGCCCGTGACCAGTGGATCAGTTGCGCCTCGTGCCACTTCGACGGTGAGATGGACGGACGCACGTGGAACCTGCCCAGCCTGGGACCGCGCAACACACCGAGTCTCCTGGGCGTCATCCAGACCTACCCCATCAACTGGCAGGCCGACATGGACGAGAGCCAGGATCAGGAGCACTTCATTCGCGGCTTCCACGCCGGCACAGGCCTGATCTCCGACGGCGACCCGTACCCAGGCCGGGGCATGTTCAACGTGGGGCGGTCGCTGGAGCTGGATGCGCTGGCAACGTTTGTAGACTCGTTGTCGATTCCGCGCAACCCGGCCATTCCGCCGGGCGGCCCGATTCCGCCGGCGGTGGAACGGGGCCGGCAGGTGTTCGAGTCGCCGGCCACGGGCTGCGCTGTCTGCCACCCGGCGCCGGCCTACACCGACCGCCAGAAGCACGACGTCGGCACGGCGAGCGGACCGGAAGAACTGGCCGGCCCCGAAATAGACACACCAACCCTGCGGGGCCTGACCCGCACCGCCCCCTACCTGCACGATGGCTCAGCGCCAACCCTGTACGACGTGCTGGTGACGAAGAACCCGGCGGATCAGCACGGGG
>JBHHTZ010000390.1:0-4438 GCA_046753605.1 Anaerolineae bacterium | reverse complement strand
ACGGCAGATGGATTGGGGAGATTTTGTGGGTCGTGTTTCCGCGCCATTCCACTGCCAGAGGGTGGCCTTTGCGGTCTGCGATGCGCGCATCCTGGATGGCGAAGGCGGACCTGGGGTTGGCCGGCCATACCAGTGGCTCGAAGGGGATGGTGACCACGGTCCCGCCACCGCTGATCGCTTCGGCCGGCGAGAGTAGCGTGGCGGCGAATGTGATTGTGCCGATACCTGTCTTTTCGTCTACTGTCACCTGGTTGTCGGCGACGAGGTGGGGCCGGCCTTCGAACAGCGAACCGGGCATGACCTGGACGCCAGGACGGGTCGGTTGTGCATCGACGACCTTGACGGCTGTGGCGTCGAACGTGAGGGTGATGTCTACGCCGTACATGTTTTGCACGCCGGAGACCTGCGCACTCCATCTCTCAGCCCCGAACAGTTCTTGTGCAGATAGCCGGCTCGAGGCCCACCCTTCGCCACCATCGGCGCTAAAAGTGGATATGCTTGAGGCAGCGGCCAGCACTTGCGCCCAATCGTAGGGCCCCCCGGCACCGTAGTTGGTAGCAACGAGCACCAGGTCGAAGATGTCCACGCAACCGGTTTCATTGATGTCTCCCAGCGGATCGAAGTTCTGATCGCCGGCACATGAGCCGTACGCAGCAGCCACCCTTACCAGGTCAAAGAGATTCACCTCGTTGTCGCCGTCGGTATCACCGCCCACCAGCGTCGTCTCCGGCAACTCTGTGGTCTGGCCGGCCTGACACAGCACCGAGTCATCTTCCCTGGACAGGTAGCCAAAGTGGCTGGCTACAACCCTGTAGCTGCCGGCGTCGAGATCGGCAACGGTAAACCTTCCGTCACTGGCAGTCGTGGCGGCCGGCGCATCATCGATGGAGATCGTGGTGCCGCCATGGTTTGCTCGGCCCTGCAAGATGACGCTGCCGGCGATCTGACAGACCGTGACCGGCGCCGTGGGGGTAGGGGTAGGGGTCAGAGTGGGAGTGGGGGTAGGTGTGGAAGTGCTGGTCGGTGTGACAGTCGCTGTTGCCGTGGCAGTCGCAGTCGGCATGCTGGTTGGCGTATCGGTCGGTGTAGGCGTGCGGGTTGTCGTGGGCGTGGTAGTGGGCGCGCGGGTTGCGGTACTGGTCGCCGTCGGCGTGTCGGTGTGAGTGGCTGCCGGTGTTGAGGTCGGTGTACCCGTCACCGTCGGGGTCGGCGTCCTGGTTGGCGTGGTCGTCGGTGTATTGGTGGATGTCACCGTGGGTGTGAGTGTGGGTTCACTGACTACGAAAGTCCGGGCATTGGACGTTCCACCACCCGGCGGCGGGTTGAACACTGTCACGATGGCATTGCCTGCAACGGCAATGTCGGAGGCGGGGATGATAGCCACTAGCTTCCCGCCGTTCACGAAAGTCGTCGGCCGGTCTGCACCGTTCCACCGCACGACTGATCCCCCCACGAAGTTAGCGCCGTTGACGATGAGGGAAAAGGAACCACCACCCCGCGTGGCCGAACTCGGATTCAGGCTTGTAATCCAGGGGTGGGGATTGGCCGGCGTTGGTGTGATGGTTGGCGTGTTGCTGGCCGTTGGGGTAGGCGTCACGGTTGGTGTGTTGCTTGGCGTGGGCGTTTGAGTGATCGTTGGTGTGTTGGTAGGCGTGCCCGTAGATGTCGGCGTGCTGCTGGCCGTGGGCGTGGGCGTGACTGTTGGCGTATTGCTTGGCGTGGGCGTTTGGGTGATGGTTGGTGTGTTGGTAGGCGTACCCGTCGATGTTGGTGTGCTGCTGGCCGTAGGCGTTGGTGTGATCGTTGGCGTGCTGGTTTGCGTGGGCGTCCGCGTGTTGGTGGGCGTGTTGGTTGGTGTGCCCGTAGATGTCGGCGTGCCGCTGGCCGTCGGCGTTGGCGTGGCGCTAGGCGTGCTAGTCGATGTGGGCGTCGCTGTGCCGGTCGCTGTGTTGGTAGGCGTCGATGTAGCTGTCCGGGTCGGCGTAGCGGTCGGTCCCTGCACAATGACTGTGCCATCTTCGGTGTGATTGAGGACTGAAGAACCACTGAATGCCACGTCGCTCTGGCGCGGCAAAACCGAGTTGAACGCCAATGCTGTGCCCGGCGAGGTGGCTATCGCGTTGAATGTGACCGATGCCAGCACAAATGTGCCTGACGGGCAATTGGGGTCGGAGCAGATGATTCCTGCCGAGAAGTCCGCCGTTCCAGCAACGTTGTCGAAGCCTTTCTGAAGCTCAAGCGGCAAGGTGGCACCACCTACGACAGCAGCCACCTGCAACACAGCCGTGTCGAAGTTCAGGTATGCCGATGCGATTTGCACCTGTTGCACGCCGGCCTGAACCTGGAAGGTAATGGTGAAGCTTTCTCCCACACCGATGGTGGTGATGGAGGGAGCGACTGCAAGCACAGCCGAGCCAGCCTGCACTCGGTCACGATGCCCGAGGCTGCCCTGGGAATTAGACTCCGTAGGGGGAGCGAGTCCATAGCTGAGCGGGAAGTTGGCGGGGGAAGCCTGACGCTGCCAGGGGATGAAGTGCTCAGGCGGTACGCCGGCAGCCACTGGAGTCGCGTTGGCGGCACTGATGCCAGGGCCGGATATCATCGCCAGACCAATCAGCAAGATGAAGCTCACAAACCGTTGCAGTGGTATTGCCGCGTGCCCCTTCATGTCACACCTGCGCAGAATGAAATCGATGCCACCGATTGCGAGAATACCAGAGTCCCGCAGACCTGTCAAATCCAGCCCGAAGGGCTCTTACGGGCACTGCTGGCCCCAGTGGTCTACAACGGTCATAATGTCCCGGATGTCAATGATCTCATCGTACACTACATCAAACCGGACATTGTAATCGGGGTTCTCAGCCGGCAAGCGCCACCGGCCGGCAACAAGTTGGAGGTCTGCCGTGTCCACACCGCCGATGCCGTCGAGGTTGTAACAAGTCGTCACCGTGCCAGCTTGCGTGTGATCCAGCACGGAGAAGCCACCAAAGGTCGCGATGCTCCGGCGCGGGTCTGCCAACTGGAAAGAGATGGGCGTGCCGGCCGACTCGGCTGTCGCGGTGAATGTGAAAGTGGCCAGGATGAACGTGCCTGAAGGGTACGTGGGATCGGTGACGGCCACGCCGCGGGCGAAATCGGCATGCCCGTTGACATTGTCAAGGCTGTTCGCAAACCCAAGGGGTAGATCCGCCACCGTGACCGGCCCGGGTGTGATACTCTTCGCCTGAAGTAGCGTCGGGTTGAAGTCCAGGTAGGCCCCTACGCTATCAACTTGTTGAGCGCCGGCCCGGACTTCAACCGCAATATCAAATGTATCCCCCGCATTGACGGTGGTAGTCAGGGGCACGATTGCCAGCACAACTGGGCCGGCCTGTGTCAGAACATCGTCATCGAAAATACCCGAAGAACTCAGCCGTTGTGTGGACTTAACCTGGAGTGGGCTGCCTTGAAGTGTGTCTCCGGCCTGCCCGAAGTTGGTGGCGAGCAGTGAAAAGTCGAGCAGGGTAACAAAGCCATCTCCGTTGAAGTCAGCGCGATCATCGTAACCGGGCGCACCCTGGCCCTTGCCGAAAGTAGTGGCAAGGATGGAGAAGTCTAGCAGGGTCACATAGTTATCGTTGTTAGCATCGCCCTCTCTCAATGTGCCAAAGTCAATGTTGTTGGCGCCGGCTGTCAAAGTTACCGTCTGCGTGTTCTGCAAGGTGTGGCCGTTCTTGACCTGCGCCTGGTAGGTACCGGGCGCGATGCCAGAAACTGTACACGTCCCACTCTCATCCGTCGTCGGAGTGAATTCGTAAGCCGGCACGGATTCACCAGACAGCGTCAGGCTTAGGCTGAGAGGGACACTCCAACTGGGGTCCGGTGGCGCGGGCCGGCCTTGCAACGTAACCGACCCAACGAGCGAAGTACCGATAACGACCGTGCCATTCTCCGTGCGGTCCAGCACAGAGCCCAGGCCCGAAGCGGTCACATCGCTCTTGCGCGGCATGGCGACATTGAACACCAGGGGTGTGCCAGCCGATCCGGCTGTCGCGCGGAATGTCACCGTTGCCAGCGTAAACGTGCCCGACGGGTAGTTGGGGTTGGAGATTTCGACGCCTGCGACGAAGTTCACCTGCCCGGCGCCATTATCAACATCGTTCTGGAGTACGACGGGCAGAGCGCTGCCGGCGGTGACGGTCACCACTTGCAAAACAGTCGGGTCGAAGTTCAGATAGGCCGATGCGCCGTCAACCAGTTGCGTGCCGGCGCGAGTCTCGAGAGTGATGCTGAAGGTTTCCCCGACGCCCACGGTGGTTGTCACAGGCACAACTGCCAGAACAACCTGGCCGGCGGACGTGGGCGACGGCGTTGGGCTGGGAGTGTGCGTCGCCGTCGGGGTACTGGTGGGGGTGCTGGTCGGGGCCGGCGTGTCCGTGGCCGTTGGCGTGTTGGTGGG
>JBHHTZ010000389.1:0-4438 GCA_046753605.1 Anaerolineae bacterium | reverse complement strand
TGATACACCTGCTCCAGCGTGCCGGCCTGCGCCATCTGATCGAACTTGGCCAGTCCGTTTGGATCGTAGTACGCACGCTCCAGGGGGCCGATGTAGACATACGAGACATCGTATTTCCGCATCAAATCCAGGGCACGCTGTGGGTCTGGCGTGTTGTAGATCGTCTTGACATCCTCGATCCGCTGGTCAATTACGGTGCCGGGCACCACGGACCGCTGCTGCTGCTGATGCCAGCGCCATCCAATGACCGTTGGCAGGCCGGTGTAAATGGCAACGCGGGTCCCCCAGCGATATTCGACCGTCTGACCTTCCAGCACTACCGGCGTGCCAGGGATATTTTCCTGCATCCACTGGATAGCCAGCCGGTCGTATTCCAGTTGCATGGCCTGGCCCTCGTCGTGGAATACGGCCGTCTGCATGTAGGCGGCGCCGTCGAGGCCAGGCCCCAACGACGTGTCGAATCGATCCCGCATCTTGGCACGCGCTGCCAGCGGAGGGTAGAGGGCTACTGCAACGAACAGGACGGCGAATGCGCCCCACCACGCCTGCTGCAAGGTCGGCGTCCAGCGCCGGATGCGCGGAATCAGCCAGGCCAGGCTGGTTGCAGCAGCGACGCCCCACAGCACCCACACCTGGATGTAGAACTTGAAGACCGTGTTCATGCGCCCGATGTCGCCCTTCAGGACGACGAACTCGACGGCCAGCGTGAGAATCAGGCCCAACAGGAACAGCAGCCCCACCAGCCGCCGGCGCGGACTGACATCCGACCGCAGCGCCAGCACCGCCGCCGGCACGCCCAACACCACGCCCAGCGCCGGCACCCACAGCCGCAGATACATCAACCCCACCACCACAGCGCCCAGCGTCAGCGCTCCATATTGCAGGAGCAGCGAAACCTCGTTGCCGGCCGCCCACGCCTCTCGGCCATGCTGACGCCACCAATCCCCCACCTCTACAGCCAGCAACGTGCCGACGATAAACAGGAAGAAGCCGTGGATCGTCAGATAGTCCCCCAGGCTGGTGCGCTCGCCGTGCCAAACCTGCACGCTGGTGTAGGCCGTCTCGTAGTTCTGGATGTACGGCCAGAAGAAGAACATGCTGAGCACCACGACGACGCCCAAGCGCCAGCCGGCCTCCCACACCGCTGCTAAGTCGATCCGGCCTCGTCGCCACACCTCGCGGACTCCCAGAGCGCCGCCGGCCACCAGCAGGTACGTGGGATAGTCCCAGGTATTCGCCGCCCGCAGCGAGCCGATTATGAGCGCCCAGACGACAAGCTGGGCCATCTCAGGCCAGTCGATTCGGCGCAGCCAGGCCGGCGGGCCATCCAGCGAAATACCCATCTCCGACAGCGAGCGCGGCCGCACAGCACTGCGAATCACCTGCACGGCCATGACCAGGGCCAACAGCGTGATCGGCAGCGCGATCATGTGGGCGTGCAGATCGGCGTACACAAAGGTGAAGGCCGGAAACTCATTGATCTCGCCATGGGGCATGACCCGCGAAGCGTTCCAGAACCACCAGTCGTTGGGAATACCGAGCGATTTCCCATCCACCATTTTCAGCAAGCCCCGCAGCGCCCCCGCCAGCGTCGCCAGCCCCGGAATCGTGCTGCGCAACCCCGACGCGCCGATGTTCTTCAGCCCGCCCAGGAGCACCTGAGCCTCCTCCAGGTTCCCGACGACGGTGACGAATAGGCCGCCGAGGATTCCAAACAGGACAGCTCGGGTATCTGTCCAATTGTCAATTGTCAATTGTGAATTGTGAATTGTCAATTGTGAATCGTCTGTTCGATCCTCGATCTTCGGTTCTCCCAGGTTCCGCTGAGTTCCCCCGAGTTCCCCCGAGTTCCTCTTTGCCAGATTGAAGACAACCGCAAACGCCCCCACGAACGTCAGGCCGAACAGCGTCGGCACTGCCAGGTTGTAGGCCGTGGCCGGCACGATTCCCAGCAGCTTGATGAGCGTGCCGACGATGACGAAGCCGAAATAGTAGTAGTTGATGTAGCCGCCGGCGAACCAGGGGTCGTAGGGGGGGAAGGAGCGGCTCTTGATGACCGCGTTTAGGTAGGCGAAGTCCATGGGCTTCTCGCCGCCTCGAGCCGGATGCCACAGGTCGGGGTTGCCCATGCGGACCAGGAGAAAAGCGAAAAAGGCAAAAAGGAACAAGGTTTCGCCAATGAGGAGCAGCCGGCGGTTCGCGGCCACAAAGCGGGTGATGGACGCACGGTTGCGGTAGGCGATGACGGCGGAGAGGCCGGCCAGCACCAGCAGGCACAGCCCGATGCTCCAGCGGGCGTACGGTAGCGGCGTCAGGCTGCTGAGGAACCAGACCAGCCAGGCCAGCAGCAGCAGGCCCAGCGCCTTGCTCACGATGTAGCCCCGGTCGGCCAGCCGGCTGAACACCACAAACGCTATCGGAAACACCGCCAGCCCGATCAGCTCGACAGCGACAAGCCATAGCAGAACTGTCAGGGGCACGCTCCGATTGATTGGGCTATCGGGATTGAAGAGGGCCGACCAGGTGCCGGCTTCCTGCTGGCGCACCCAACGGTCGTGGGGCAGTTCCAGCGTGGTGAGCGTGGACGCCGACGACGCTTTCTTCACCTCGATGGGCTTGACGAAGATGAACGGCCCCTGCGCCTCGTCGGCCAACATCGCGCGCACTTTGGCGCGCGAGAATTCCTCCGTCTTGCGAAAAACCCAGACTTTGGGATGGTCGTAAACCGTGAAGGCCTCTTCGGCACTCTGATCTGGTATCTCGATGGGGCCAATTCTGGGGTACGACGCGAACGTCTTTTCGAGCTTGAAGCCCAACTGCTCCGCGAACAGCAGGCGATAATACTCGGTGGTGATGGGATAACGCATGGGCAGGCGCGGGATGGAACCATACAGCCGATTGGAGGTCAGCATGATGTAATCGGCCTGATCCAGCCACTCGAGAAGGTCCTCGAATTTCTCAGGGCTGTCATTGTTGTAGTTCTGCATCTGGAAGCCCATGTACATCCCGAAGCCGTCTTTGCCGTCTAACCGCAGCGGGATCGGGTCATCCCAGTGCTCGTTGGCGATAACCGTGCTCCAGGCCTGCACCGGCGCGCCGTCGAGGGCTCGCGTGATCAGGAAGTATTCGTGATCTGCTTCCAGTGGAACTGCCGGCAGCTCGAAGGTGTACGCCTCGCCACGCGGGTGATCGGTCTGCTCCATGTGAGCCGTGACCTGGCCCTGTGCTAGAATCTGTTGGCCGCCGGGGTCTTCGGCGAGCGACACCTGGAAAGTCTCGGACTCCGGATCGCCCAGCGGATCGATCAGGTAGTTCATGGTGATCGACCGGAGCGTGCCGGCCTGCGACAGCTTGAACGAGGAGACGTTCTCACTGCCGTTCTGCTCGAACACGACGCCGGTCCGATCCGTCTCCAGCACATAGTTCAACCGCAGCGTCTTGGTCTTCGGGCCGTGATCGGTCTGGTATGCCACCGTCCCCGTTTCGCGTCCCACGATCTTGATGGCGCCGCCTTCGAGCGCGCGGGCGAAGACGTAGTAACGCTGGTCAGTCTGCACGGGCAGGCCGGCAAAGTCCACGACGAGGGGACCGGCGTTCTGCTCGGCGTGAATTTGCACCTGACGCCTGACAAGCACGTTCTGGCCTGTCGGATCGTCGGCCAGCGACACCTCGATGGTTTCCGGGTCGGGGTCGTTTTCCAGGTCCTGGACTTGATTGAACGTGACCGTCCCCAGGCTGCCATCGGCTACCGCCACGAAGCTGGTCCGATACGGAATCCCGCCCGGCTGTACGATGAACCCGTTGGCGGCATAGACAGAATTCGGTAAGTAGAGCGGCACCTGTGTCTCGCTCGCCGTGCCATCGGCGGCTTCGAAGTGGATGGCCGCCGCGCTCGGCACGTGCTCGTAAATCCAGCGCGAGGCCGCCACACGGCTCACCGGGCGGGTGTAGATGCGGGTGAAGGCGAAGGCCCAGGTGTAGGTGCCGGCCACGACCAGGAGTGCCAGAGCGCCGGCGAGCCAGGGAGACCAGATAAAGGAAAAAGAGGGAACAAGGGAAAAAGCGGAAAAGGGAAAAAGTCCTCTTTCCCTTATTGCGCTCTCTCCTTTTTTCCTTATTTCCTTTTCCCCTTTTCCCCTTTTCGCACCGTCCCAAAGCCAGATCAGCAAAAACGCAGCCAGCATGGCCAGAATGGGATAGATTTGCAGGAAATAGCGCATGGTTTTGGTGAACTGCTGGCCCTGGTAGGCGAACAGGATCAGCACCCAGGCGACAGGCAGGACGTGTTGCAAGTGGCGCTTGCGGAGCACCTGCCAGCCGGCCAGCGCCAGGCCAACCCACGCGGCGACACCCAGGGGCAGCCCCAACCCCCACAGGACCATGTGGGACAGCGGGAACAGGTAGGCGGGGCGATTGGTCCACTGGTGGCTGGGAGGCA
>JBHHTZ010000388.1:0-4458 GCA_046753605.1 Anaerolineae bacterium | reverse complement strand
ACAACGACCGGTGCCTTTTCTACGGGAGATGGGTAAGGAGCGCCGATTCCAGGCTCCCCCCTGACCCCCCCTACCCACTCAGTCCATTACGTTGTAACTGAATGAGTATCAGGCAGATGCTCCCCCCAGCACAGATCGGCCTTCTCCGCCTGGAATCGACGCCCCCGGGCAGGAACGTAAACGCCTGACAGTGGGCGTTGCGCCCGCTGCTTACGCGTAGCTGACCCACTTCCGCAGCCGGCCAGGCGTTGGACAGGCATGTGATGTGCGCACGCCGCTGCGACCGGTCCCACAACGCAACGTATCAGTCATCAGGCACATGGATTGGGCAACATCTCACAACGTTGCCCAATCCACGTACACAGACTCCCCCCGCCAACAGGCATACCGTGTGCAGTCTCACAGCCGGCCGGAGGTCCGTCTGAGTATTGAGAACTGCGCACCAAAACCACGAGAACTCCTGGTCAAGTGCCGGATGCCATGTAGGTTTCTGGACAGGGCGAATTCATTTCTTTTCTAACGGCGATATACGGTCGTATGGCTTGGGACATCTCTTGGCACAGTGGGCGCCACACCAGCAGGGCCGGCAACTGGCGTTCCGAGGCAGTCATCGGGAAATCGTCCATCCCACCGAAAGCCTCGGGGAACCCCTCTGCCTGATGCTCAAGCGAGCTCTCATCCTGCCAACACCCAAGGTGCAGTGGATCCCGCCGCTCCAACCACCGATGCAGTCGAGCTGCGAACTCTGTAAAAGATGCGGCCTTGATTGACGTCAACGCATCTCGCTCGTCATTCGTCAGATCGAAGTCGCCCATAACTTGGGCCGGCGCAGCCACGAGCCGCTCCTGGAATCGCTGATCGATGACTGCCCTCATAATCAGGCGCCCCAGTCCATTCGCTGTCATCTACTGGTCCTCCTAATGTAACACCCCTTCCTCAGGCAGTATGAGTAGGCCAGGGGCCATCAAAATACTTCCGAGGGCCGACAGGTGTCCGAGTGGGGCTCAATCCCACTCAGGTCACGGTTGACTCAGGCCGCAGCCGAGGGTGATTTCTAACGGGGAGTATACCAGGCCGGCCTTACCCAAGGCTTACCGACCTTGCCCATCTGTAGTTGACCTGATACAGGGAAACACTTGGCACAGCCGCACATAAGAGTATAATTGCTCAGTATGAGCATTCCATTCTCTCCCGGCACGCGAATCGGCCGATTCCGGCTGGAGGCTGAGGTCGGGCGTGGCAGCATGGGCGTAGTATATCGCGCCCTCGACCCTGCCCTCAACCGTCCTGTGGCTCTTAAACTGCTTGCGCCCCACCTGGGTGGTGACCAAAACGCTCTCGCCCGCTTCCACCGCGAGGCGGCGCTGGCGGCCGGCCTCAAGCATCCTCATATTGCTATCGTGTACGAGTTTGGCGAGCACGAGGGCCGGCCTTACATCGCCATGGAATGGATCGAAGGCCGCACGCTCAAGGAATTGCTGGCCGCAGAAGGGCCGTTGCCGCTTGAGCGCAGCCTGGAGTTGTTCGACCAACTGGCCGGCGCACTCGACTACGCCCACCGGCACGGCGTGATCCACCGTGACCTCAAGCCGGCCAACATTATCGTCAGCCCAGACGACAAAGCTACTATTGTCGATTTTGGGTTGGCCTGGTTGGACACAGCCTCGTCGATCACGACCAGTGGCGTCACCCTCGGCACGCCGCTTTACATGTCGCCCGAGCAGATTCAGGGCGCGCCAACGGACGGGAGGTCTGACCTGTACAGCCTGGCCGTCATCCTCTATGAAATGCTGGCCGGCCAGCCGCCGTTTGAAGATCTCAGCGCGCCGGCGCTGTTCTACCAGCAACTCTATGCGCCGCCTCCTCCCATCACCGAACACAATCCCAGTCTGCCCCCCAGGATTGAAAACGCCCTGACAAAAGCCCTGTCCAAAGACCCGGCTGACCGCTTTTCGACGGCGGCGTTGTTTGAGTCCGCCTTGCGGGAGCCGCCGGCGCCCACTTTGTCCCAGCGTGTGTCCTTCCCCAGGTGGCTGAGCTTCATCAAAGACGGTCAAAAGCTGCGAGAGGGCTGGCTCCTTCGTGCATCGCGGCGACGATGGGCGTTCGCCCTGGTCGTCCTGCTGGGGCTTGGCCTGCTCGCCACGCTGACCCTGCGCAGTTTCTCGCACCCCGAAACGCTTCTGACCCCCAATTCAGTGCAGCTAGGCTCGGCTCCGATCGGCACACCTGACTCAACTCGCCTCACTATGCCTACGCCAACATCGGCGTCAACTGCCGATACCCTCGCATCAGTTGTGCACCCTAGCGCGGATAGCCTGTGGCCTGTAATCACTGGTAACCCGGCTCAGTGTAGTTCTATGGAAGAAGAATGGAACGCGCTAAAGCCTGACCCACGCTGGACATACAATCCGCAAACTGAGGGGGGTACGGGCCTGGTTGGCGGCGGTGGACTGGTGGTTCTTGGGGTAGGCGACGGTATCGTTCGAGCTCTTGACTGGTCCACGGGCGACGTCGTTTGGGAGACCCGCTTTGGCGCGCACGTAATCGCGCCGCCGGCCATCTACGCTGCCGAGGAGAACATGGTAGTCTTGGCGCCAACCGAGGATGGTGAGCTGTATGGGCTGAACCTCGCCGATGCCCGGCTCATCTGGCGCATCGGGGCCGGCGACCTGGCCGGACCTGTCTCTGGCGGCCTGGGCATTGGCTACGACGGCGCAGCCTATGCTACCACCGGCGGATGGCTGCACGCCTTCGATCCTTTCGCCGGTGACGCCTTCCTGTCACTTGAATTGGGCAAGAATGAGTCGTTCCCGCGACCACCTACCGCGACAAATGTGGCGATCTTTCTCTCCGGCGAGCATAACGCCATTTACGCCATTGACCCGGTGGTCCAGGACATCGCCTGGGTCGCCGAGACGCTTGGCCAGCCGACAACCCCGCCAGTTGTGGGCGAAGCGTGGGGCTTCGTCCTCGTCGGGACGGACGCGGGCTGGGTGCATGCCTTCTCGATGATCACGGGGAAAGAGGTGTGGCAGGGTGAAGCAGACAGCGCGATTGTTGGCCTGGCATGCGACGGAGGAAGGGTATACGCCACCTCCGCCAATGGCTCGCTTCATGCCTGGTCCGGCCGGAACGGCGAAGAAGCGTGGAGGTTGAGCATGGATAGCGCCATCGGCGTCGGGCCAATCACCAACGGCAAGTATGTGGTCGTCGGCACTGAAGCCGGCAATGTGCGGTACTTTGAGGCCGAGAACGGGGAGGAAAACGCCGATGCCATGTTGGCTCTCAATGAACCGATCGTCTATCCACTGGCCCCGGTCGGCGGGTGGCTGTTCGTGCGGACAGAGAAAGCGGTTTACGGCTTTGGTCCATGAGGAGGCGAAAGCACCATGAGTGAAACCGCCTGGCTCGTCGGTCCCCGGCCGGACGGCCGGCCCGGCCGGTGGGCGTTGGACAAGGACGAATACCTCATTGGGCGTCAAGCGCCGGCAGACCTGGTGGCGCCTTTGCCTCGCGTCTCGCGCCAGCACGCCCGTATCAGTCGGCGCGAGTTCGGCTACTACCTGATCGACCTGGGCAGCCGCAACGGGACCTTTGTCAATGGCCAACCCATCGGATCAGAGCCACACCGGTTGCACGATGGTGACGAAATCGTCCTGGGGGGAGCGATTATGTTTCGCTTTTATGATCCCAGCGAAACCATGGAAGGCCCGAGCCTGGGCCGGCTCACAGGCGTGTGGATCGACGAGGAAACACACGCTGTCTGGGTGGACGCTCAACTGGTGGAACCACCCCTCTCGCCAGCCCAATTCACCCTACTGGCGCTGTTGTATCGCTCGGCCGGGCAGGTCGTCTCCCGTCCCGAAATCATTGCCACGGTCTGGCCGGATGTAGACCCCAGCGGCGTGAGCACCGAGGCCGTAAATGGCTTGATCAAGCGTCTGCGCAAGCGCCTACGCGAGACCCCAATTCACAGTGAGCCAGATGAGCTACCCCGCCAGGAGTATATCGAGGTGCTGCGCGGGCACGGACTGAGACTCGTCCAACCGACCGAATAACCGCCTTTTATCAACAGGAGATCAAGAATGAAGAAAATGGTGGGGAGGTCGACTTCGAATCGGTAGACTTTGCCGCCTACGCAGACATCAATAACCCGGATTGAGAATCGTGCCGGCCTCCGCGGGGCGCCGAAACTTCCTCTTGCCCTTTGTGTCCCCCATCTCCTATCGCCCTATGGGTATGCGCCAAGCCATACCTTCACTATGAGCATGATGTCCACAATGTCTATGCCCCCTTCCCCGTCCAGATCGTACCGTGGGTCGGGTGGGCTGGTCCGCCAGTTGGCAGCAACGAGTTGAACGTCGCCCACATCCACATCGCCATCACCGTCCACATCGAAGGTGACGACGCGAACCGTCACCGAACCGGTAGCGGTGAGGGCGCCGTCGGTGAGGG
>JBHHTZ010000387.1:0-4480 GCA_046753605.1 Anaerolineae bacterium | reverse complement strand
GACCCCTTCTTCGACGCCCACGCCTACTACGACGTGGTGGGCCTGCATAACTTCCTGGGCTACCAGGCCTTCGAGGACTACCTGGCCTACGTGCGATGGGAGATGCAGGATCACGGCATCGCCGAATACCCGATCTGGATCACCGAGTTGGGCCACGTTGATAGCGACCGCGCCTGCTGGCTGGCTCTCTTCTGCACCCCCACGCAGCCGGACGGGCAGGAGACCGAAACCGAGCACGCTCAGAGCATGGAGAAGAAGCTGGTGCTGGCGGCCCACTTCGGTGTGGACAGCCTCATCTACTCGGCTCTCATCGAGCTCCCGCCGCCGGCCTCCCCCTGCGTGGACGACGACGTGGATTCGCCCCACCCCTGCGTCTCCATGGGCTTTTGGACTCCCTATGAGGTGAGCGGCACCACGCTGGCCATCAGCGAAACCATATCCCTCGAAGCCGCCGATGCCCTGCGTTTCGCCTCCGGTGTGTTCAACGCCAACTTCGCCTACCACAGCCGGCGCGAGAACCTCTCACCCAAGGCCAGACTGTACGCCTTCGATAGGGATGACGGGGTGAACCACGTGGCCGTCGGCTGGTGCGAGGTGTGTGGCGAGGGGGAAACGCACAATGTGGACGCTGCTCTGCGGATTGGGGCTGGCACGCCCATCGCCGTCTACGACTACCTGGGGAACTTGCTGGGCGACGCGTACAGCCACGCCATCAACTTCGCCGAGGCGCCCGTCTTCATCATCTGGCAATCAACGGCCACCCCCACGCCGACCGCCAGTCCGACACTAACGCCGACGGTGACGCCCACGCCCACTCTGCTGCCGGACGAAGGCTCGCCCTTCGGGTTCCTGCCGGCCAGCGTGGATCACCCAGACTACGACTACCCGCCCTTCGCAGACGCGCAGAACATCGGCGTGCGATGGCACCGGCCGGCTGTTGCCGCCTTCTGGTTCCTGATCCAGCCGGACCTGAACGACCCCACCTACGACTGGTCACTCCACGACCAGCAATATGGCTCCGTGCCGGCGGGCATCCACATCCTGGCCAACATCTCGCCGGACCACTGGCTTCATACCCATGGCTATAAACAGTCGGGGTCGTATCTACCAGTCGATGAGGCGAAGTACCGCGCCTTCGTCCGGGCAACCGTGGATCGCTACAACGGTGACGGCGACGGGAACGACATGCCCGGCCTGACGAACCCGATCAAGTATTGGCAGGTGGACAACGAGCCCAAGGCGAATCTGACCGGTTTCGCCGATTTGCAGCGCATCACGTACCAGGCCATCAAGGACGCCTGTCCGGACTGCACGGTGCTGATCGGTGGATCGGCCGGCTTTCCCGACAACTACATCCAGCAGTTCGATGCGGTCTACGGTCCGATCCTGAGCCAACTGGCCGGCCAATACGTGGACGCCTTCGACTTCCACTGGTATGGCACGGCGACAGGCGAATACCGCCTGCGGGATTCCGTCACCGGAGAGGACGTCTACGCGCACGTGCGCGCGGCCCTCACCGCCAGCGGCTATTCGCCGGACCTGCCCATCTGGATCACCGAGATGGGCAGCTACTCCGGCGACCCAAGCGAATCGCGGTTCCCGTTCCAGACTGAGCGGCAGCAGGCCGGCGACATCTTCAAACGCTACATCTATGCTCTCTCCCGCGGTGTGGAGAAGGTCTTTTCCGCCTTCGGCCTCATGGAGGACTTTGGTCCCACCGAGGACGGCTACTTCGACCACACCGGCCTGATCTACGACGGGGAGGACTCGAACGACCTGGGGCTGGGGGTCAAGAAACTCGGCTACTACACCTACAAGAAGATGACTGAGCAGTTGGAGGGCGCGGACTGGTCCACCCTCACCACCCTGCACGACGGCGCCAACAGCGACCACCTCTACCTGTTCCGCGTGATGAAGGGCGGCCGGCCCATCTACATCGCCTGGTGGGACACCTTCGACGAGCCCGGCTACACCCCCGGCAACACGAAGCCCATCACGCTGACCGGCCTCACCGGCGCCGCGGTCACGGTCACCGCCGTGGTGCCCTCTGCCGACACCGGCCAGGAGGTGACCGACTATGCCACGGCCTTCAGTGTCGCCACCTACCCCGTCTCGGACGGATCGGTCACCATCCCCGTGGGTGAGGACCCGGTGCTGGTGGAAGAGACAGCGCCGCCGGCCTCCCAGTGCGTGGGCGATGTCAACGGCAACGGCATCGGCGACGTGGTAGACATCCAGTCCACGGCGGCCGAACTGGGTTGCCGGGTCTACCTGCCCCTGGTAGCCTCCAACTGGCGCCAGCCCTGGCCCACTGAAACCCCCACTGCCACACCGACGCCCAGCCCAACGCCCACGCCGACGGCAACGCCCCAGGCTTTTCAGTTGCAGCACCTGCGCACCGTCACCCTCACCACCGACGCCGAGGGAGGTGGGGGCCGGCCGGAGATCGTCTACGCCAACGGCCGCTTCTTCATCGTCTACCTGGGGAACATCATTCCTGGCTCAGGACAGCGGGCCTTCAAGGTGAAGGTCTTCGACCAGGACTTCAGCACCGAGATCATGGCCCGTGATCTGGTCACTCCTACCACCGAATTCGGCAGCCCTACCGACATCCGCGTGACCTCCGACGGCCAGTACCTGTACGCCTTCTACGAGATGGCCGGCGAGGAGCAGGGCACGCACCTCTTCGCCGCCAAATACGCCCTCACCGACGACTTCCCGCGTGTGGCCTACACCGATCCGCCCATCGCGGCCAGCACCCTGGCCATTGAGGCCCAGCCCGGCGACGAACTCCTGGACGACCCGGCCCCAGTCCTGGCAAACGGGTCTCTCTTCGTGATGACCAAGATACGGACAGGGATCACGCCAGACGAAGATACCAGGTACCGGCTCCGCGAGTTCACGACCGGGCTCACACAAATCGGCGAAGCGCGCGAATTGAACCTCAGCCAGGTCGCCGATGGCGGGGCCAACGTCAACGCCCTGCTCTACGTGGACGGCAATTACTACGGCGTGCTGCCCACGACCATTGCTCCCATGTGCGGTCCGGGCGGCGGCCCGGAGGTGGCGAACAGCGACCTGCTGATGGTCCGCTTCGATCCTGACTGGACCTTCGACCCGACCACCGACGTCTGGACCCTGTCCGATTGTCCTGACATGGAACGGTACGTCTCCGGGTTCGATCACGCCCCTTCGGCAAGCTCAGGACACGGCGATGGGTACTTCTACGTGGCCCACCACGCCACACCCCGCACCTGGACCTGCCAGCAGGGCGGCCCGTCGCCGGGTCGCCCACCTGGTGAGGTCGTCTGGCTGAAGGTCTTCGACGCTGATTTCAACCTCGTGGATGCGACGAAGGTCAGCGGTGATGTCTTCGGCAATCATCCCACCGTCCAGGTGGTGGGCGACCAGGTTTACGTGGCCTACGGGCACAAGGAGGCTCAGGACGCGTCGGAGAATGTGGTGGTGAAGGTCTACCAAAAGGTGCCGCGCCAGGAGGGCTACCAACCCCAATTCTGCAGCGAGGGAAGTTCCGCGCCCACGCTGGCAACCTGCCAGGCCTGGATTCAGGAAAACCACAGCCTGGACTACCCCGACCACGGCTGCCAGGAGCACACCGACATCCTAAACGCCGTGGCGAGTAACGGCGCGGGTGCCATCCCCCTCGGCGACAGCAAGTTCTTCATCACCTGGTTCCCCGACGACTGGGAGAGCCTCACCAACAGGAAGCTCATCGTGACGCTGCACGGCAGCGGCGGATGCACCGAGCGGGTGTACCAGTGGTGGGCCCCGCCGGCGTCCGAGCGCAATTACGCCCTGGTCGCCCTGCAGTACGCTCGCCAGGACGAGACCGCAGAGGAGGGATACGCTTTCGACGATTCCGACCAAATCTACGCCAACCTGCGCACCGTCTTCGACCAGTTGCAGACGTACTGCCCTCTGGACGACACGGCGGTGGTGTACCACGGCTTCTCCAGGGGCTCGGCGCGCTCCTTCAAGCTGGGCCTGCTGGACCGGGCCGAGGAGGGCATGAAGCGCTTTGCCGCCTTTATCGCGGATTCGGGCACCGAGCTGGCCGAGACTGGCGGCGAGATTCCCGCCTACCTGCAAGACGCCCCTCCTGACGCGTACAGCGGCGCGCCTTACTGGCTCTACTGCGGTGGGCAGGACCACGATGGTCAGACCTGTGATGACATGCGACGTCTGGGGCCTGTGCTGGAGGAGCACGGCGCGACGGTGACAACGTATCGTTATGAGCCGGGAGGGCACGGCATCTTCTCCACCGTCCGGCCCGGCGGCCCTCCCAGCCCGGCGCTGAATGCCATGTTTGAGTACATAGACACCCTGGAGGCTCCCTAGCCGGCGTCTCCAGTCGCCGATGTGCGCCGGACGCGAATTCTACGTTGACAACGCACTCACTTCTACCTGTACTCAGGGGCAGAACCGCAAATCGGGTACATGCGTAACACGGCGCAGGTGA
>JBHHTZ010000386.1:0-4492 GCA_046753605.1 Anaerolineae bacterium | reverse complement strand
CAGGAAGATGCTGGGATAGCGGCGCTGTGTCCTTTCGATCACCGACAGCCGGCCCTGCCCCGGGTGCAACACAAACACGCGATCCTGCACGGGGTCCACGACCAGCCCGCCCGGAGAACCGCCGACCTGAACACTGGCGATGCGCTCGGTCCGGCTGATTGCTGCCACAAAGCCATCTTCGCCGCCGCCGGCCGTCGCGTAAGCCAGCCCGGTCCGGCGATTCACCGCCACCGCCCGCGGCGGCTGATGCAGATCAACCGTGCCCAGCAGTTGCGTTCCGCTGAGCACAGCAATGCCATCGCCGGCGACGTATGCAAGACCTTGCTTTGGGTCCACTGCGATATCCCGAGCTGCGATGGGGAGGGTTGTTCGCATGGCGGCACCCTGCGCCACGGCCAGCGCCGTGTCTTCCGCAACATAGACCCACCCGCTCTGGGGATCGGCTGCCACGTCTTTTGGCGTATCATCCAGCGGCAGTGTGGCGACAACCTCGGTGCCAGAGAGCACATTCAACGTGTTCGTGCCCTCGTCGCACACATACGCCAGCCCAGTTGCAGGGTTGGCGGCGAGGCGCGCCGGCATCGCGGCCAGCGGCAGGCGTCCCAGCAGGTGATCGTCCACTGCGACGGCCAGCCCATTCCCCGCAAGGTAGGCAACGCCACGCTCCGTATCGGCGATCACCGGGCCACCGCCGGCCGGCAGCGTGGCTACAACTTCCTGATTGGAGAGCACGGTCGTCGTGTCATAGCCAGCATTTGACACGTACACGCGGTTGTGGGGCGGGTCGATTGCGATAGCATCCGGCGCGGGACCGACGTCGATCGTGTTGATAACCCCTGTGCCTGCGATCACGGTCACGGTGTTGTCGCCGGCGTTGCTAACGTAAACCAGGCCGCGCTGCGAGTCAACGGCTACGTGCCTCGGGTCCGCCCCAACCGGAAGCCTTGAACCGATCTGCTGTGTGCCACTTATCACAACCACTGCCCCGGTCTCGCGAAACGGAGACTGTCCGACGACGTACACCCAGCCAGACGTCGGATCGACCGCCAGGTCCCGTGGCGCGCCGATCTCATTCAGCGCGACGTATGCAGGATTACCCCGCCCGTGAATGACCGACAGAGTGGGGCCAGCTCTGCTCAGGACGTACGCCCGTCCTCGAATCGGATCGACATCCAGGGCAACAATGCCGGGTGCGATGCTGACAAGGTCCGTAACGTCATCACGTTGGAGTACGACAACTTGATCGGTGAATGGGTCAGCAGTGTGCACACCTACATACGCCCTGTTGTGTTGCTGGTCTACAGCAACTGGCCCAGGATATCCCCCAACCACGACGCGGGTGATCAGCTCGATTCCCCGGATGACAGCGATGTCCCCACTGAACAGGGCGTAAGGGTCCGGTGCACTGGCGTAGGTGAAGCCCATGCCCGTATCGACCGCGACATCTGTCACCACCTGCCCAACCTGAATCACGCTGACCAATGCAGTGCCGTCCACGACAGTCACCGTCCCTCGGTCGCCGTCAGCCAGGTACGCGAACCCAAGCGATTCGTCAACGGCCAGGGCGCGGGGCCATGGAGGCACGCCGGACGTCAATCGAACTACAGTTGTAACGTAGCGGGCGTGAACTTGCTCCTGCCCAAAGCCTGGATCGTCTTTACCAATGTTGTACCGAAGCTGCTGTATCTGGCCGCCTGGCCGACCGGCAACCCCGCTCTGCCCGACAATCTTCCGCAGTCTGAGGTCGCCTCGTGGCTGCGAAGTGGCCTGCACCTGCAAGACGCCTAACGCCAGGCCGAGCAGGCTCAAAGCCAGCAGAATGCCGGCGATGACTCGATGGGGTAGAAGCCGGCGCACGTTTGGTAGCATCACCGAATCCCTATCGCTCAACCAACGGTAGATACATGCTCCACGGCATATCACTGGGGTGATACAGGAAAGTTCCCTGGCTGCCGACCACCCAGGCTTCGCCCCGGGGCCGGCAGACGACACCGTTCAGCGTCTCTGCTGTTGGGCTGTTTGCAGGCGACCACGTACTGTGCTGATAGCGGAGTACCATCCCTTGCGTGCCAACAGCCCAGCCATCATCCGCGTTGGCAAAACCTATGTCCAAAAGGTCGTAGTCTCTTTGTCCCTGTACCACGGTCCAGCGTTCACCATCGTAGTGGAGAATAGCTCCCAGCTTCCCCCCTGCCCACACGTCAGTGTCCGAGAGAGCGTGGACCGCCAGGAGCCTGGGCGGGCCAATCGGAACCGGAGTCTCGGCCCAGCTTGTGCCGTCATAGTGAAAGGCAACAGCCAGGTAGCGAGGAGGATCGTGAGCCACGTCGAAGCGCTCACCAACCATCCACCCATCCTCAGATGTTCGAAAGTGCAGGCCGTACAGATGGACGTTCTCCGGCATAGCGACCGTCTTCCAGTTCGTCCCATCGTAGTGTAGGAGTGTCCCGTCCTGGCCAGCCGCCCACACGTCGTCCGGCCCCACGGCTTCGACGGCAAATAGCGCCGATACACCGGGGTAGCCGGCCGAAGTCCAGGCGCCGGCAGTGTAGCGCCACACGACGCCGGCTTCGGTCGGCTTATCGACCTGGAAATCCTGCCCCACAGCCCATGCTTCGCCCTCGGCCAGCACGTCAATGCCGAACAGGGGCGGGGCCTCGTCAACCTGGAGCGGCTTCCAGATCTCATCAGCGAGCTGCCAGAAAACCGCACCCTCGGTGGGCTGGAAGGGTCGGGCGCCGACAGCCCAGCCGGCTGAGCCATCCAACAGGTCGATCGCGGTGACATCTACGTTTACGTAAGGCTGTGTGGCATATTGCCAACTCCCCGATACTACGCGCCCAACCAGGCCACCCTGCCCCGTCACCCACGGGACGCCGTCGGCGCCGACAAACAGGCCGGATAGATCGGCTGCCAGGGGCATATCGACGCGAGTCCAGGTGGCCCCATCGTAATGCAGCACCGTACCCCCCGCGCCGACGGCCCAGCCGGCGTCGGGATCGCTAAAATCAACGCCCGTCAGGTCGCCGTAGGGTCTGGCCTCGACGAAGAATCGCCCCTGGTCCCAGTGAACCAGTACCCCGCTCTTTCCGACGGCCCAGAAATCGTTGCCTGCAACCGCGACGCCGTACAGATCGACCACGGTCGGGCTTGTCTGCTGCGTCCATTCGACTCCGTCCCAGTGGAGTACGGTGCCGGCCTCACCCACTGCCCATCCCTCATCGGCAGATGCGAAGTCAACGGCGCGGAGTGGTTCCGTGTGTGGAGCCGGCGCTTCGGTCCAGGTGTTACCATCGAGGCGCAGAATCAGACCGCTGAACTCGGCCGACAGGGTGTTGTATCGCTGTCCAACCGCCCACCCATCTCCATCGACCAGCGCGACGTCGAACAGCTCATCGGCGGCTGTCGTCTGTCCCGGGCGACGTCGAAGGCCCGGCGCTCGTTCGACGCGCCAACCCGGACCGTCATAGCGCAGAATCGTTCCCGCCGCCCCGACAGCCCAGCCATCATCCGTCGCAGCGAAGGCCACGGCATGGAGTGTCTCGTCGGTGGGGCTGCTGACGTTTCGCCAGGATGTGCCGTCGTAGCGCAGAATCGTACCGTTTTCGCCGACAGCCCAGGCGTTGCCGGCATCCGTTGTCGTGATATCCAACACGGCGGATTGGGTCAGGTAGGCCGTGCGCCATTCGGTCGGCTCCTGGGCCAGGCCGGTCGCCGGCGCGGCAGTTCCAAGGGCCAAAACACAGGCCAGCACGGACGCGATCAGTCCAGTAACGTGATTAGCCATATCGCATTGCTTGTGATACAATGATGCCGGAAACTCGTCCTATGTCCACCGTCTATCTCAGTCTGGGCTCCAACCTCGGTGATCGCCTGGCGAACATCAAAAAAGCTCTCCGCATGTTGGAGAGCCGGGTCGATGTGTACGGTGTTTCCTCTGTCTATGAGACAGAACCGTGGGGTCTGAAGAACCAGCCATCCTTCTTGAACGTGGCCTGTGCTGGTCAGACCGATCTGACGCCGCATGCCTTGCTCAGCTTTGTGAAGGGAATCGAGCAACAGATGGGCCGGCAGGCGACAGTTCGCTATGGGCCTCGCCACATCGACATCGATATTCTATTCTATGACCATCTGATCTTGAACAGCTCGAAGCTGCAAATCCCTCACCCACGCCTGGCAGACCGCGCCTTCGTTCTGTGTCCCCTGGCCGAGATCGCGCCAGACTTGGAACATCCGGTGACGGGCAAGACCATAAGCGCGATGTTAGCCGAAATCGAAGAGCCGGAGACTGTTCGCAGATACGTTGCGTATTGTAGTAACGACTTATGAACTTTGAGAAAATAATTCGGTAACAGCGCGTTGCTTCTCAGCCGGCAACCGCACGGGCATGAAGTGCCCGTGCTACGCAGCAGCGCCCGATGAATCGGGCTATCGGCCCCTTTTCGGGCGGAAAAGCCCCATTGATGGGGCGCAGCTTCGTAGCCCGCCGACC